>NZ_VMLM01000135.1:0-854 GCF_013276695.1 Streptococcus sp. 4155 | reverse complement strand
CTTTTGGAAGGTTCATACGTTCAAAGTTATAGTAGTCGTGCTCCACTTCAAAACCATCCACGACGTGATAACCCATACCGATGAAGATATCTTCGATTTCTTCACTGGTTTGTGTCTTAACGTGACGGTAACCTCTCTCTCCTCCCCCACCTGCAAGCGTCACATCCATACTCACGCTAGCCAGTTGAGCCGCGACTTTCTTTTCTTCCAAGAGCTTAGCTGTTTCTTCAAAAGCAGCTGTCAAGACATCACGAGCTTCATTGACGTGTTTCCCGATGATTGGACGCATCTCAGCAGAGACATCTTTCATCCCTTTGAGGATTTCAGTGAGCGAACCCTTTTTACCAAGGACAGAGACACGCAAATCTTGCATCTCTTTTTCATTTCCAGCAGTAATCTGCTTCAAGCTAGCCAGCGTTTCTTCGCGAAGCGCTTTTAATTGTTCTTCAATAGTTGACATATTTCCTCCATCAGTCTCTCGTAGATAAAAAGAAAACCACATGCCAAAAACTCCACTCGGAGCGTTGACACGCGGTACCATCCGTTTTCATCTGACAAGTCAGACCTTCATTTCTAAATCCATGCGCAAGTGAATTCACCCAGCTTTCATATAGAGAGCTTGCAGTCACGGCTCTCCTCCCTGATATACTTCCCTTGGGCTACTAGTCTTTCAGATTCCTATTCAATTACTACTTAGTTTATCAGATTTTTACCATTCTTGCAAGACCTATCTTACTTCTGCTTGTTAGCTTATTCTTATCTAACTTTATAGCGGATTGAAATAAGATGAAAACAAATCGATTGGGAAAGTAAAATTAATTTCTATAAACGTTTTAGCAATTGTTTCGTACTAT
>NZ_VMLM01000134.1:0-741 GCF_013276695.1 Streptococcus sp. 4155 | reverse complement strand
CTTGGCCAATTTAGCTTGCGATTTAGAATAAATTTTTCCTTTATCCAATCGTTCAAGTAAATCTGATGGGTCAATATCTACAAGTTCAATCTGATCAGCCTGATCAAAAATAGCATCTGGAATTATCTCATTAACTTGAATCCCTGTAATAGCTTCAATCACATCGTTTAAACTTTCAATATGTTGGACATTTACAGTAGTATAGACATCAATCCCTGCATAAAGCAGTTCCTTAATATCTTGGTACCTCTTTTTATTACGTGACTCAAAACAGTTAGTATGAGCCAATTCATCCACTAAAATAATGCGTGGTTGACGCCTTAAAGCAGTATCAATATCAAACTCATTTAAGGTGATACCTTTATATTTTATTGTTTTAGGAGATAATTGCTCAAGACCAATCAGTAAAGCCATAGTCTCAGGTCGATTATGAGGTTCAATGTAACCTACTACCACATCTACTCCAGCTTTTTGAGCTCGCTGCGCTTCTCTAAGCATAGCATAGGTTTTTCCAACTCCTGCAGCATAACCAAAATAAATTCTTAACGCCCCTGTTTTCATAACATCACCTTAGTTAACCCAACCTTTTGTAGTAAAATCATTTATCAGAAGTCATTATAACCTAATTTTATTTTTTTTACAATAGCCTTCCGGAGATTATATCATGGGACGAGTATGAGTTCACCAAGGGAAAGATGAGTTTCATTGCGCAAGATTTTAACAAGCTCAATATCATCACTG
>NZ_VMLM01000133.1:0-1861 GCF_013276695.1 Streptococcus sp. 4155 | reverse complement strand
GAATGCTCCCGACAAGAAAAAAATAAAAATCAATCATACTTATCTATTCGTAAAAAATGGGAGAAGTAGTATAATGGAGAAACATAGATAAGATGGGGAGGAAAAGATGACAATTCGTTTTGAAGAAAAGGTGAGCCCAGAAAACGCTCAGCTCGTATGCCAATGGTCCAACTCCCTTGGCAAATCCTTTCAAGAACAATGGATGGGACCAATGATTTCTTTTCCCTTGACAATTCAAGTCTTGCAAGATTTGGAAGGAATCTTTTCAATCTTTGATGGACAAGAGTTTGTCGGGCTAATCCAGAAAATCAGACTAGAAGACAGTAATCTTCATATTGGAAGATTTTTTATCAACCCCCAGAAACAGGGACAAGGCTTAGGTAGCCAGGCTTTCAGGAAATTTGTTAGTTTGGCCTTTGAAAATGGAGACATAGATAGTATTTCTCTAAATGTCTTCGAAGCAAATCAAACAGCTTACAATCTTTACCAAAAAGAAGGATTTGAAATCGTTCAAATGGTTGAAGCACCCGTACGAAAATACATCATGAAAAAGGGGAGATAGGAAGCAAACAAAGGCTTTTCCTGTTTTATGTAGATGTCTATACATGAATATTGAAGGGGGTATCAAAAGTCGATTGGAGTGATTTTATCCATGATGGTAAAAATGATCTGGAGAAAAATGATTGAGAAATAGTTGCTTAAAAAGCGTTTGCATGATACTATATATTGAAAGGAGGTGATAAGATGGTAGAACAAAGAAAATCAATTACCATGAAAGATGTTGCTTTAGAAGCAGGAGTTAGTGTTGGAACAGTTTCACGTGTGATTAATAAAGAAAAAGGCATTAAAGAAGTAACCTTGAAAAAAGTGGAGCAAGCGATTAAAACTTTGAATTACATTCCAGATTACTACGCTAGAGGAATGAAAAAAAATCGAACAGAAACGATTGCAATCATTGTACCAAGTATCTGGCATCCCTTCTTTTCAGAATTTGCTATGCATGTGGAAAATGAAGTCTATAAGAGGAATAATAAATTACTCTTATGTTCTATAAATGGTACAAATCGAGAGCAAGACTATCTGGAGATGTTGCGTCATAATAAAGTTGATGGAGTGGTTGCTATTACCTATAGTCCAATTGAACATTACCTGTCGTCAGGAATTCCATTTGTCAGTATTGACCGTACATACTCAGATATTGCCATTCCTTGTGTTTCATCAGATAATGATGCAGGTGGAAGAGAAGCAGCTAAACAATTAATTAGTAAAGGATGTCAGCATTTAGCCTTTGTGGGCGGACATAATACAACCATTAATGAAACCAAACGTCGTAGAATTTCCTTTGAAAAGTATGTCCAAGAGCATAAAATACCTCTTAGTATTTTTGATTTGGATGAGACAGTTACTGACTATCATGGAAAGCTAGAGAGTTTCTTGGAAGACAATCATTCTATAGATGGAATTTTTACAATTAACGACTTTGCAGCTTTAGATGTTATTGATATACTAGAAAAAAATGGTAAACGTATTCCTCATGATGTCCAAATTATTGGATACGATGGAATTAAAATGGCTGGAGATAGAGATTATCTACTTTCAACTATTGAACAACCATTGGAAGAAATGGCAAAAGAAGCGGTTCGGATTTTGTTTGATATTATTGATGGAAAGACTGTTAATTTGCAGACAATCCTACCAGTGAAATTTGTTGAAGGAAAAACAACAAAAAATGAAAATAAGTCTTGACAGAAAACGCTAACAATGTTAGAATGAATTCAGATAAAAAAAGATTTATTTTTTTAAAACAAAAATGAAACGTTTCAAAAACAAAATAAATAGACAGCGCCAAGCGCTATCTTTT
>NZ_VMLM01000132.1:0-562 GCF_013276695.1 Streptococcus sp. 4155 | reverse complement strand
GAAACTAAGCAACTATAACTATTTTTTTAAACTCAATAAGTTCTGTACTCTCATTCAAAATTTGCTCGTCAAAAAAAATAATCCATACTAACACTAAGTCTTTTAGCTAGTTGATGCAATAATTCTGAACCTGGAGTATATTCTCCGTTCTCCAAACGACTAATCTGACCTTGCTTACAAATTCCTTCAGCTAACTCTTTCTGAGATAATTTCAATTCTTTTCTTCTGCTCTTAATTCGAGTAGCTAATAAGCTTCCCACACTATTTCCTCCAATCTACTACTGCTAATCATTTTATCACGATTTCTGTAACAATTAAAATACATTTAAATTACTCTAATGGGATGTTGAAGCCTCTCTCTTTACTATCAATTGCAAAATTTATAGTGTTAACTAATTTCTCCAATCTCCTCACTTGATGTTCATACTCGTCTATATATTCATTCATCTGTTTTTGACAATCTTCAATCTCTTTCTCCCCCAATTATTCACACCTAACACAAAAAGCATCCAGAATCGATATGAAACCGAGGATTCTAGGTGCTTTCTCTTTTCACCCATTG
>NZ_VMLM01000131.1:0-842 GCF_013276695.1 Streptococcus sp. 4155 | reverse complement strand
TTCGAAGAGTATTACCATCATAACATCCATAAAAACAAGCTTTCTCTAAAAGAAAATGAGCGTAGCAATGACCAATACAAGATCTCGGAAAATATGACCATAAAAGGAAACTTCCTTCTTGACCGAATTTGGGACAAGATAGGCTGCAAAAAACAAACCCAGTCCAATATACATCAGAAGAGAGACAATGGTCATTGGATTTCTTAAAAAGAGAAGTGTTGCTAAAATAGTCACCAACACTGTCTTTTTTCTGTCTAGCATAGCAAGAAAATCGCGCATGTATTTTTTCAAGGGTAAAAAAATCAGCAAATCTAGCCCAAATAGAAAGAAAAAGGATGGCAATAAAAAGTCAACTAATTCTTGCTGCAGCGTATTTTTAATGAACAAGTTATCTGACAAGACAAGGACAGCTCCTAATAAATTAATTAAGAGTAACATACTGTAAAAAAGCTTCACTGACTTCTTACTGGCTAGGACACTATGGACTTCTTGCTTACGGGTATAAAGATAATTTACTCCAGCACAGATTCCTGAAACGAAGACCATACTTCCGATGAAAAAAGCTGTACTTTGTTTAAAGGACAAGATGCATTCCTTCCATAGAAAACAGCTACTCAAACTGATTTGAATTAAAGCTAACAAAAATAAGATTCTCATTGTTTTCATCTTTTCTCTCCCTTCCTACCAATCATTATACTAGGAGAAAAGAGAGAACTGTTTTCAATCTTCTCAAATGTCTCTTTTAGACGCTAAACAAACATGAGAGACTACTACTCAATGAAAATCAAAGAGCAAACTAGGAAGCTAGCCGCAGGTTGCTCAAAACACTGTTTTGAGGTTGC
>NZ_VMLM01000130.1:0-731 GCF_013276695.1 Streptococcus sp. 4155 | reverse complement strand
AAAAAGCGAACAAAACAGAATTCATTGTTTCGATTCGCTTTTCGTATTATTATCTAGTTTTTTTGTAGCTCTGATAACATTTAGTCTGAGCATGTACACTAATAGCTGAAGGAATAAAATGTATACTTTAGATTATTTCCAAGCGCCACCGGTATCTACACAGTAACCACCAGGTGTATAGGTGTTGTGAAGCATCTTACCAGTTGAAGCAAGGTAATACCAATATCTGCTATCTTTCACCCAGCCTGTTAACATAGCACCTGAGTCTTTTAGGTAATATAGTTGCTTAGTTTCAAACAAGCATGTTATAATAAAGCTATGGCATATAGTACAGATTTTAAACAGCGAGCATTAGATTACATCAAAGAGGGGCACAGCCATGTCGAGGCAGCCAAGGTTTTTGATGTCGGCGTCAGAACTCTCTTCACATGGAAAAAGAACTTACGTGAACAAGGACACTTAGAGAGGAAAAAGCGAGTCGTCAAAAACCGAAAGATTCCTTTAGAGGAATTGAAAGCCTTTGTAGAGGCTCATCCAGATGCTTTTTTACGGGAAATTGCGGCACATTTTAATTGTGCTGTCCCTTCAGTATGGGCAGCTTTAAAGCAGATGAAGGTCACTTCAAAAAAAGATGACGAGCTTTAAGGAACAAGACCCAGAGAAAGTCGCTGAGTTTCTTGATATTTTGGATAACCTAAACGATTTACCAATCGTATATATTGATGAAACAG
>NZ_VMLM01000013.1:0-27781 GCF_013276695.1 Streptococcus sp. 4155 | reverse complement strand
AAATGCTCTTCCATCGTGGAGGAGCATTTCTTTTTATCAACAAAAATCAAAGAGCAAACTAGGAAGTAATCTGCAGGCTGCTCAAAGCACTGCTTTGAGGTTGTAGATAAGACTGACGAAGTCAGCTCAAAACACTGTTTTGAGGTTGTGGATGGAACTGACGAAGTCAGTAACCATACCCATGGCAAGGCGAAGCTGACGTTGTTTGAAGAGATTTTCGAAGAGTATAAGCATTTTACTGAAATTTTATCTTACCCTCTAGGATGGCAAATGACATTCCCTATCAAAAATGGTAAAATAAGAAAAAATAATCCGAGAATCGAGGAATTAAGATGCAAGAAAAGATTTTGCTAACGGGTGGAGCAGGTTTTATCGGAACCCACACTGTTATTGAGTTAATCCAAGCAGGTCATCAGGTTGTTGTGGTGGATAACCTTGTCAACAGCAATCGCAAAAGTTTAGAAGTTGTTGAGAAAATTACAGGAGTTGAAGTACCTTTCTATGAGGCAGATATCCGTGATATAGATACTCTTCGTGACATTTTCAAACAAGAAGAACCAACAGGGGTCATTCACTTTGCTGGCTTGAAGGCTGTTGGAGAATCTACTCGTATTCCTCTTGCCTACTATGACAACAATATCGCAGGAACTCTTAGCCTTTTGAAAGCTATGGAAGAAGCCAACTGTAAGAACATCATTTTCAGTTCTTCTGCGACAGTTTACGGAGATCCTCATACAGTGCCAATCCTGGAAGATTTCCCACTTTCAGTGACCAATCCATACGGTCGTACCAAGCTCATGCTAGAGGAAGTTTTGATAGATATCTACAAGGCAGACTCAGAATGGAATGTGGTCTTGCTTCGTTATTTCAACCCAATCGGAGCCCATGAAAGTGGAGACCTAGGAGAAAATCCAAACGGTATTCCAAACAACCTCTTGCCATATGTGACTCAAGTAGCTGTTGGGAAATTAGAGCAAGTGCAAGTGTTTGGAGACGATTACGATACCGAAGATGGAACTGGTGTTCGTGACTATATCCACGTTGTCGATTTGGCTAAAGGTCACGTCGCAGCTCTGAAAAAAATCCAAAAAGGTTCAGGCCTAAACGTTTATAACCTTGGAACAGGTAAAGGCTACTCAGTTCTTGAAATTATCCAAAATATGGAAAAAGCAGTGGGACGCCCAATTCCTTACCGCATCGTAGACCGTCGCCCAGGGGATATCGCAGCCTGCTATTCAGATCCTGCAAAAGCCAAAGCAGAACTGGGCTGGGAAGCAGAACTCGGCATCACCCAAATGTGTGAAGATACATGGCGTTGGCAAAGCAAGCATCCAAATGGATTCGAAGACTAAGATGGTGATATCAATCATTGTCCCCTGTTTAAACGAAGAGGAAGTACTTCCTCTTTTTTATCAGGCTCTGGAAGCTCTGATTCCTGACTTGGAAACAGAAATCGAGTATGTCTTTGTCGATGATGGATCAAGTGATGGAACCTTGGAACTCTTAAAGGCCTATCGGGAACAAAATCCGGCAGTGCATTATATTTCTTTCTCGCGAAATTTTGGCAAAGAAGCAGCTCTGTATGCAGGCTTGCAATATGCGACAGGAGATCCGGTGGTGGTAATGGATGCAGACCTCCAGGATCCTCCTGGTATGTTGCTTGAGATGAAAAACTTACTAGACCAGAATGCAGATTTAGACTGTGTTGGAACACGGAGAACTAGTCGGGAGGGAGAACCCTTCTTTCGCAGTTTTTGTGCTAATCTCTTTTACTGCCTTATGCAAAAAATTAGTCCAGTAGCCCTGCCATCAGGTGTCCGTGATTTTCGCATGATGAGACGGTCTGTAGTCGATGCCATTTTAAGCTTGACCGAGTCCAATCGTTTTTCAAAGGGGCTCTTCGCCTGGGTGGGTTTCAAAACCTACTATTTGGACTATCCAAATGTCGAAAGGCAGGCTGGCAAGACCAGTTGGAGTTTGAGGCAACTTTTTTTCTACTCCATTGAAGGGATTGTTAATTTTTCAGATTTTCCCCTGATTATCGCCTTTGTGGCGGGACTCCTATCTTGTTTTATTTCTTTTGTGATGACTGTTTTTGTGGTGTTTCGGACCCTTATCTTGGGCAATCCGACATCTGGTTGGACCTCTCTGATGGCTGTTATTCTCTTTCTTGGAGGCATTCAACTCTTGACTATTGGGATTCTCGGTAAATATATCAGTAAGATTTATTTGGAGACTAAAAAAAGACCACTTTATCTTATCAAAGAAAAAAGTTATCATAGATCATGAAAAAGTAGGAATTATCTGGCGCAGTCACTTTTTTGTAATTATAATTCTTTTGGTCTGGAACTTGAGTGATTTTTAAAAAAATTAGGGATTTGACATGATATAAATGAACTATGTGGAATAAATTTACTGCAAAGACGATAACTTAATAAATAAAACATTCAGGAGGGTTATTTTATGCTAAGTAAAGAGGATTATACTGAAGAAATCGGGCTAATAAAGAAACAAAATTATGTAGAGGTTGAACTGTATCCTTTAGTTGCTGATATAATTAAGCCAACTTTAAAAGATAGTTTATCAAAAAGATATGTCTTCGGAAGACAAAGAAGGGGTTTGGGACAAATTTATTATGGTCTAAGTAATTTTCCTGATATAGTTATTTTAGATAAGACTTATGAAAACAAATCTAGGAAAAGTATAAAAATTGAAGAATGGAAGAAACTTCGAGGATGCGTGGAAGTTAAGAATTTAAATTATAGTTTAATTACAGAGGAAAAAATCAAATCAACCATATCGAACAGTTTTGAACATATAACTGGAGAGATGGGACAACTTATTGGAGACCTTTTATGGTATAAAAAAGTAATTTATACAAATGGCATTGAATGGAGATTTCTAAGTTTAGATGACAAGGAAGAGATAGATAATACAATTGTTGAAGTAGTTAACAAAAGAATAGAAACAGAAGAAGCGGGAAATTCTTTTGATTGGTGGAAGAATATTAAAGATTTATCGTTCAATTATACGGATATATGCCTATCTAAAGATTGTAGACAAGAGTGGAATGAATTTGTAAAAAGGGTAAAGGAAATAGAATGGTAGAGGTCTATTCTCATTGAGAAATTTAGATTTTAAGTTACAGTAAGATTTATTTAGAGACTAAAAAAAGACCACTTTATCTTATCAAAGAAAAAAGTGACCTTCCTGATTTTACAGAAAAAAATAAAGTGAAAAGACTATAATTTTACATGGAAATATGCTAAACTAGAAAGAGTGAAACGTTCTTGTCAATTTACTATGAGAGATTAGTGTTGATTTTTAATCAAGGCACGTGTCGGACAGTTTCTAACAGCCTCTAAGACATCCTGACTAGGAGAAATTTCTTTTTCCAGTTGGTCAGGATTATCGTAAAAACGCACGATTCCATTATCGTGGTAATCAAATAAGTCAGAATAAGTTTGGCAAAGCCCACAGGCGATGCATCGTTCAGGTATAAGTGTGATTTTCATGTTCATATTTATATTGTAATAAGAAAAGTAAAAAAAAACAAGGAGTAAGGTATGGCAAAAGAACCGTGGCAAGAAGATATTTATGATCAAGAAGAAGCAAGAGCAGAGCGTCGGCATCGAAACCACGGAGGGGCTGATAGGATGGCTAATCGTATTTTGACGATCCTAGCTAGTATTTTCTTTGTAATTGTGGTGGTGATGGTCATCGTTCTCATCTATCTATCATCGGGGGGGAGTAATCGCACAGCAGCCTTAAAAGACTTTCATGATTCTGATGCAAGTGTAGTACAAGTCTCATCTTCAAGCAGTTCTCAGCCTGAGCAGAGTTCAGAGCCAGAATCTACTTCTAGTAGTTCAGAAGAAGCTGCTAATCCTGAAGGAACGATTAAAGTTCTCGCAGGAGAAGGGGAAGCAGCTATTGCCGCTCGTGCAGGAATCTCCATTGCTCAGTTAGAGGCCTTGAATCCTGGGCACATGGCTACAGGATCTTGGTTTGCTAATCCAGGTGATGTTATAAAAATAAAATAGGAGCCGATATGAAAACAATTCAAATTGCTATTGATGGTCCTGCTTCCAGCGGTAAGAGTACGGTCGCAAAGATTATTGCTAAGGATTTTGGATTCACCTACCTTGATACAGGAGCTATGTATCGTGCAGCGACCTATATGGCTCTTAAGAACCAATTAGGAGTTGAAGAAGTCGAAGCCCTTCTAACCTTGTTGGACCAGCATCCAATCAGCTTTGGACGTTCAGAAACTGGAGACCAGCTTGTTTTTGTAGGAGATGTGGATATTACCCATCCTATCCGTGAAAATGAAGTGACCAATCATGTTTCTGCTATTGCAGCAATTCCTCAAGTGCGTGAGAAACTAGTTTCTCTCCAACAAGAAATTGCCCAGCAAGGTGGGATTGTCATGGATGGTCGCGATATTGGAACTGTTGTATTGCCACAAGCAGAATTGAAAATTTTCCTAGTAGCTTCTGTTGATGAGAGAGCAGGGCGCCGTTACAAGGAAAATATTGCCAAGGGAATTGAAACAGACCTTGAAACCCTAAAAAAGGAAATTGCTGCGCGTGACTACAAGGATAGTCATCGTGAGACTTCTCCTCTCAAACAAGCAGAGGATGCTGTCTACCTTGATACAACTGGTTTGAACATTCAAGAAGTAGTTGAAAAAATCAAAGCAGAAGCTGAAAAAAGAATGTAAATGTAGAAAAGCCGATAGATTGATATCGGTTTTTTTCTAAATTTGTCAAAATGCTGATTTTAGGGTATAATAGTTGCTGTTCGAGAAATTTTGATTTTCAAAGAATAGTGAATGATGATAAGGAGAAACCATGAACAATTTACCAAATTGTCCAAAATGTAACTCAGAGTATGTCTACGAAGACGGTGCCCTACTGGTTTGCCCAGAGTGTGCTCATGAGTGGAATCCTGCTGAAGTTGCAGAAGTAGAAGAAGGTCTTGTCGCTATCGATGCCAACGGAAATAAATTGGCTGATGGTGATACAGTAACTCTCATCAAGGACTTGAAAGTAAAAGGTGCGCCAAAAGATTTGAAACAAGGGACGCGCGTGAAAAATATCCGCATCGTAGAAGGCGACCACAATATCGACTGTAAGATTGATGGTTTTGGTGCCATGAAACTTAAATCAGAGTTTGTGAGGAAGATTTAAGCATGTCAAAACACTATAAACTTGTATTTTATAGCCGTATCTTCTTGTTTCTAGCGGCTTTTACGGGAGTTTATCTTGAAATTACTAAGCATGGTGGTTTTGGGATGCTTCTCTATTACACGGTTCTGTCCAACCTCTTGGTAACTATTTTTACCCTTTATCTTCTAAAGGTTATGAGCCGTGTAGGTGAAAATTGGCAAAGGCCAAGTCTCTTGCGCTTAAAAGGTGGGGTCACCATGAGTATCATGATTACCTGTGTGATTTACCATTTCCTCTTGGCGCCCATTGCGACTAATTTCTATACCCTAGAAAATTTCCTTTGCCACTATATCGTTCCCATCTGGTTTTTAGCGGATACCCTCTTTTTTGACAAACAGGGTCAATATAAGATTTGGGATCCAGCAGTGTGGACCATTTTACCCTTGCTGTATATGATGTTTGCTCTTTTTAATGGCTTGGTTCTAAAACTCAATATTCCAAATGCCAAGGATAATCCTTTCCCTTACTTCTTTTTGAATGTGAACAAGGGTTGGAATGTTGTGTTTAAGTGGTGTCTGATTATCTTTGTTGCCTATATGGTAGCAGGATTTATCTTCTACTTTATTAAGCAAATCAAGAGAAAGTCATCCTAATACTCTTCGAAAATCTCTTCAAGCCACGTCAGTTTCGCCTTGCCGTAGATATGGTTACTGACTTCGTCAGTCTTATCTACAACCTCAAAACCATGTTTTGAGCTGACTTCGTCAGTTTCCATCTGCAACCTCAAAACACTGTTTTGAGCAGCCTGCGGCTAGCTTCCTAGTTTGCTCTTTGATTTTCATTGAGTATAAGACACAAGGGATTCATTTTCGAGTTTGAGAAGGAGTCTGTGTACCAATGAGGCTTCTTCTTTTCTTGCTTTTTTGATAACTATCAAAAAAGTAGAAGATTAAGAGAAATATAGAAAGAGATTTCATGAAACAATTTTTAGAACGGGCCAGCATTTTGGCTCTCTCCCTCGTTTTGATTACCTCCTTTTCCATTTCGAGTGCCCTACCAGCCATGTTTGACTATTATCAGGGTTATTCTAAGGAACAAATTGAGCTCTTGGTGAGCTTGCCTTCCTTTGGAATCATGATGATGTTACTGCTAAATGGTTTCTTAGAAAAAATATTTCCTGAGCGCTTACAGATTAGTTTGGGCTTGCTGATTTTATCATTGAGCGGTACAGCTCCCTTCTGGTACCAAGCCTATCCCTTTGTCTTTGGAACACGGCTTCTTTTTGGTTTAGGTGTTGGGATGATCAATGCCAAGGCCATTTCTATTATCAGTGAACGCTATCAAGGAAAAAGGCGAATTCAGATGTTAGGGCTACGCGCTTCTGCAGAGGTCGTTGGAGCTTCTCTCATTACCTTGGCCGTCGGTCAGTTGTTGGCCTTTGGTTGGACAGCTATCTTTCTAGCCTATAGTGCTGGATTTTTGGTGCTGCCCCTTTATCTGCTCTTTGTCCCTTATGGAAAATCAAAGAAAGAAGTCAAGAAAAGAGCGAAGGAAGCAAGTCGTTTAACTCGAGAAATGAAAGGCTTGATTTTTACCCTAGCTATCGAAGCGGCAGCTGTAGTTTGTACCAATACAGCTATTACCATCCGTATTCCAAGTTTGATGGTGGAAAGAGGATTGGGGGATGCCCAGTTATCTAGTTTTGTTCTTAGTCTCATGCAGTTAATCGGGATTGTGGCTGGAGTGAGTTTTTCTTTCTTGATTTCTATCTTTAAAGAGAAACTGCTCCTCTGGTCTGGTATTACATTTGGCTTGGGGCAAATCGTGATTGCCTTGTCTCCATCCTTGTGGGTGGTAGTAGCAGGAAGTGTTCTGGCTGGATTTGCCTATAGTGTAGTCTTGACGACGGTCTTTCAACTTGTCTCTGAACGAATTCCAGCTAAACTCCTCAATCAAGCAACTTCATTTGCAGTTTTAGGCTGTAGTTTCGGAGCTTTTACGACCCCATTCATTCTAGGTGCAATAGGGTTACTAACGCACAATGGGATGCTGGTCTTTGCCATCTTAGGAGGTTGGTTGATTGTAACCTCTATCTTTGTCATGTACCTATTTCAAAAGAGAGCTTAGGATTGGTTTCCTAAGTTTTTCTTTTGATACTCAATGAAAATCAAAGAGCAAACTATAGTTGATTGAGTTTGGAATAGTACGCTGTAGCTGCTAAAACATTTCTAGAAATTAATTTGACTTTCCTAATAGAGTTGTTCATATCTTATTTCAATCTACTATAGAAAGCTAGCCGCAGGTTGCTCAAAATAGTGTGTTGAGGTTGCAGATGGAAACTGACGTGGTTTGAAGAGATTTTCGAAGAGTATGAGATTTTTATACCCATACAATATTTGTTTTAGGTCCTTGTTTACAGACTAATTTCTTGATAAAATAGAGGTTATGACGAGATATAAAGCAACTATTTCCTATGATGGTTATGCCTTTGCTGGCTTTCAGCGCCAGCCTCATGCGCGTAGCGTTCAGGAAGAAATTGAAAAAACCTTGACCAGATTAAATAAGGGGCAAGCCATTACTGTTCACGGTGCTGGTAGGACAGATAGTGGGGTTCATGCCCTGGGACAGGTCATTCATTTTGACCTGCCTTATCAGATGGATGAGGAGAAACTCCGTTTTGCCTTGGATACCCAGTCTCCTGAAGATATTGATGTGATTTCGATTGAGCTTGTGGCAGATGATTTTCATTGCCGTTATGCCAAGCATAGCAAGACCTATGAGTTTATTGTGGATAGAGGACGTCCCAAAAATCCCATGCGCCGTCACTATGCCACCCACGTTCCCTACCCACTCGATGTGGAACGAATGCAGATTGCAATCAAAAAGCTAGAGGGAACCCATGATTTCACTGGCTTTACAGCATCTGGGACCAGCGTAGAGGACAAGGTTCGTACTATTACAGAAGCTAGCCTTAGGGTGGATGAGACAGGACAATTTTTGACCTTTACCTTTTCAGGAAATGGGTTCTTGTATAAACAGATTCGCAATATGGTGGGGACTCTTCTCAAAATCGGTAACAACCGTATGCCAGTAGAGCAGATTGATCTCATCTTGGAGAAGAAGGACAGGCAACTTGCAGGTCCCACTGCAGCACCAAATGGTTTATATTTAAAGGAGATTCGTTATGAAGAATAATCGTATTTTAGCACTTTCTGGAAATGATATTTTTAGTGGTGGTGGTTTGTCCGCTGATTTGGCTACCTATACCTTGAACGGCTTGCATGGCTTTGTAGCAGTGACTTGTTTGACAGCCTTGACAGAAAAAGGATTTGAAGTCTTTCCAACTGATGATACCATTTTTCAACATGAATTAGATAGCTTGCGTGATGTGGAATTTGGGGGAATTAAGATTGGTCTTCTCCCTACTGTCAGTGTGGCTGAGAAGGTCTTGGACTTTATCAAACAACGCCCAGGAGTACCTGTGGTGCTGGATCCTGTCTTGGTCTGCAAGGAAACGCATGATGTAGCTGTCAGTGAGCTCTGCCAAGAGTTGATTCGCTTTTTCCCTTATGTCAGTGTGATTACGCCTAATCTCCCAGAAGCAGAATTATTATCCGGTCAGGAAATTAAAACCTTGGAAGACATGAAAACTGCAGCGCAGAAATTGCATGATTTAGGAGCGCTAGCAGTCATTATCAAGGGAGGCAATCGCCTTAGTCAGGACAAGGCTGTGGATGTCTTTTATGATGGACAAAACTTTACAGTCCTAGAAAATCCTGTTATCCAAGGGCAAAATGCTGGCGCAGGTTGTACCTTTGCCTCAAGCATTGCCAGTCACTTGGTTAAAGGTGATAAACTTTTGCCAGCAGTAGAAAGCTCTAAGGCTTTCGTTTATCGTGCTATTGCACAAGCAGATCAGTATGGAGTAAGACAATATGAAGCAAACCAAAACAACTAAAATCGCCCTTATATCCCTATTAACCGCCCTTTCTGTGGTTCTAGGTTATTTCTTAAAAATCCCAACACCGACAGGCATCCTAACTCTTTTAGATGCGGGTGTCTTCTTCGCAGCCTTCTACTTTGGTAGTCGTGAAGGAGCTGTAGTCGGAGGATTAGCAGGTTTCTTGATTGACCTCTTATCAGGCTATCCCCAGTGGATGTTCTTTAGCTTGGTCAACCATGGCTTGCAGGGATTTTTCGCAGGATTTAAAGGAAAAACTCAGTGGTTAGGCCTCGTTTTGGCAACGATTGCCATGGTAGGGGGTTACGCCTTGGGTTCTACATTGATGAATGGCTGGGCTGCAGCTCTACCAGAAATCCTACCAAATTTCATACAAAATATGGTAGGGATGATTGTAGGATTTATCCTTAGTCAAAGTATCAAGAAGATTAAGTAAAGAGGCTGTGGAGAAAGTCCTAAGAATTAGAAAAAACGCATAGTATCAGGTGTTGAAACCTTGATACTATGCGTTTTATTGTGGGAAGATTTTCCTCATTTTCTAGTGAAATTGAACTTTTTCTAACATCTTTTTATAGATGACTTCTTAATCAATTATCATTTCCATTGTTGTTTCTTGGGGTTTCATCCCTTGTCTTTGATAAAAGCGGAGAGCACCCTCGTTATCATTCCAGACACTTAGGGTTAGATTATTGCAGCCAATTTCTTTAGCATAATTGAGAGCGAATTGATAGAGTTGATCACCAATTTTTTGACCACGAGCATTTTGATCTACACATAAATCTTTGATAAAAAGGGTTTTGATTTCTTGGAGAACAGGATTATCTGTTTTATCTTTTATGGTACAAAATAGGTGTCCGAGAACTTGTCCCTTCTCATCTTCAAAAACAAAAATAGGGGTATGTTCTTGAGAGAGAATATTTTGCAACTCAGAGGAACTATATTTAGTCCCAGTTTGCTTAAAAATATCTGGTCGAGCTTGGTGGTGAAGCGTAAGGATTTGTTGTAATAAATCGAGTAATTTAGGAATATCTTCTTGTTTAGCTTTTCGAATAGTCATGAAGGTTCTTTTTATTGGCTTAGTCTATAAGAAAAGCTTTAGGAGCAATCATTTTTCTTTATGAAGAGTTCTTAAAATAATTAACTGTGTTGACATAATCCAAAGAATGAGAATACTCATGTCCAATAGAGAAACATTTCCGTAGTCGTAAAGGCTGGCTCGCAGAAGATTTGAGGAAGGGACGAAAGGGAGGGCACGGTAAAGATGGTTTACCCACTCAGGTAGTCGATCTGCAGGATACATGAGTGGTGAGAACATGAGTCCAATCATAAGAATTAGCTGCGACATAAGGGTTACTGTATTTGGAGAAAAGGTGTAGGCTATAGCAAATCCCAGACTAATCATAGTAAGACAAATCAGAAGCACAATAAAAACACCAAGAAAAGATGGATGGAGACGAACAGAAAAACGGACATACCCAAGTAGAATAGAAATAAAAACTCCCGGCAAAATGGCAATTAACCACATCCACAAGTCAGCGAGAGAAATGAATATCCTAGGGATGGGTAAGGCACGAATATAATCAAAATGCCCTTCCAACTTATCATTTGCTATAACAGGGGAGGAAATTGTACAACCCATGGAGATAATTCCAATTAAAACAGAACCAGACGAAAGATAGTAGGCAGTAGTCGAATCGATATCGCCAATAACTAGAGGGTAGCCAAAAAGAAGAGAAATGGATAAGAGGAGCTGTGCTAGTGTAAAAAGGATGAAAAGCTCTTTTTGGCGCAAGTAGTTCCAATGAAGTAAGTAAAAAAATTGAGTCATATTAGTTGGTTAGCTCCTCTCTATAAAGGTCAGAAATAGTCAATGTTTTTTGATGAAGAGAGAGATTGGAAATTGTTTTTTGACCAAGTTCTTCTGTCAGTTGTGCTATCAATGGAGCTAGACTTCTTTCCTCAATCTCTAATTGACAACTAACACCATTGATAATTGTATAATCTTCTATTTTGTCTAATATACTTTTAGTCTTAAAATCAAAGCTTATCTGATACAGTTTGTCATGGATGATTTGCTTAACCTTTCCTGATTTGAGCAATCTACCATTATTAAAGAGGGCGTAATTATCTGCATATTTTTCAACCTCCAGAAGATTATGAGTAACGATAATAATGGTATGCCCCTTGCTAGCTAACTTTTGCAATAATTGCCATTGCTTTTCACGACGAATGGGGTCAACATCATTTGTTGGTTCGTCAAGAAGAATGATGTCTGAGCTACCGATTAGTGTCATAGCGAAGGAAGTTAGTCTTTTGAGACCGCCCGAAAGATCCTTACCTTTTTTGTAACGATAGTCTTCAATTTCTAAATCAGTGAGAAGCTGGCTGATTGTTTTTTCTAGTTCTTGGGAACTCAATCCTCGCATTTTTCCAAGTATTTCTAAATTTTGTTCTACGGTTAATTTGTCGAGTGGGGCATATTGTTGAGACATATAACTAATTAAGGTACGTGCTTGTTTACGATTGTATATAAAAGAAATATCACCATACAAAATATCTCCTTGGTCAGGTTTAGTAAAACCAATCATTTGATTCAATAGAGTAGATTTTCCAGCTCCATTGTGTCCCAAAAAAGCCGTGATTTTTGCTGGTGATATTTCTAAGGAAATATGATTATTGGCTAAGTGCTGACCATCAAAAGATTTAGTCAAATTATCAATTACGAGTTTTGCAGTTGTCATAACTTTAATTCTCCGTACTTAGAAAAAATTTCCCAATCGTCTTCTTTACCTGTGCCGCATGTTGGACATTCATCAAGATAGCGTCCCCAAGAATCGTGTGTGAATGAGGCTCCGTTTTCATAATTGATTTCGTATTGATGGTTAAGGCTAATTGGTTCCGTATATTGAGTTAATAATCGGATAGTTTCATCAACAATGGCAGAAGTCAGTTGAAATATTGCTGGACCATAGGCTATTGTAGGGATTGTTTTTGTAATCGTACGAACACCGTGGAATTGTTCAAGGAATAGAGTGTCAATTTTTGTATAATAAATATTTAAACAATCAAAACAGCCTGTTTGGTAAGGGATAACTGAATAGACACGACCACGACTAACTTGACTGGCGCCAAATATACAGGGAATATTTTTTGTAACGATTGCTTTATTTACGATACGTTGAATATCATATTGAGGTTCATCAATCACACATATCGTAATATCAACATCATCAAGTAAAGGAATCAAGTCACTTACAGAGGTGATACGTATATTATGGGTTTCTACTTCAATATCGGAATTCATTTTTGTAACTTCTCTATGGGCAATTTGAACTTTAGATAAGCCAATATCATCTTCCTTGTATAGAAATTGTCTTCCTAGATTACTTTGCTCAACAATGTCAAAATCCACTATTTTTATCTTTTTAGGTCCCAAGCCTGCTAGTAATGTCAGTATGTTAGAACCCCCACCACCAAGACCTAGTAAAAGGATAGTAGACTGATGAATTTTTTTCTGTGTTGCAATACTATCTTGGAAGCTATTTAAATAGCGACTGAAATAATATATATTTGAATGATAACGTTCTTTAATATCCTGAATTTCGCCCGCTTCTTCGAGAACCCCCTCATTATCTAAGAGTTCAAGAGCGCCTGTGATGTCTTCTTCAGTTAAATCATCATATTTTGTTAGTATGATATTGAGAATATCTTGAAAAGGACGTCCGTCCAAAATATTGACTAAATTCCACATTTTATTATTATCATCCTTAATTTCTGTGGTTATACCAATTTGTAGCCCAATCCTAAATAAATTTTTATGAAGTTTATAAACAGGATATATTTCTTTTATTCTTGGATGATAGAATTTCATTTTAACCTCACTATTTTATTAAAAAAGGAAGACGAGGTGATTATAAATCATATATCCTCGTCTTGCAACTCCCAGTTCCTATTACAAATGGAAATAAGTAGAAAGAAAATGGTGAACCTATCTACTCAATTCCAACAGTAGGAATAAATAGAAAAGAACTCCTCTAAAAACTCAATTTTAAAATGCTAATTTTTCAACCTTTTCTGGTTACTAAACATAGAAAACCGGTAGTTTTTAGAGGTGCCCAAAATTTAGAAAACACCCCAGCTAATATCAGTTTTAGCAATAACTTTACGCACTTGAATATTTTTCATTTTTGTAACTCCTTTCATATTTGATAAGAATATTGTATAATAAATTAACGATTTTTTTATCAGCATGTCATAATTGACGTATTTGACGTTATAATTGGCAAAATCATGCTTGTAGTGAGGAATTTGATGTTAAAAATTGCGATTTGTGATGATTCTAATAGGGATGGTAGTCAGCTAGAAAACTTACTCTTATCTTATAAGGACATCAAAATAGAAACGAGTGTTTATACGAATCCCCAAAAACTATTAGAACAATTGACAGAGAAGTACAGTTGTGTTTTTTTGGATATCGAGATGCCACAGATAACAGGAATTGATATGGCACAAAAAATCCGTAAGGTAAACCCTTTTATCCCGATTATCTTTGTTACCAGTTATCGAGATTATATGGAGCAGGTTTTTGAAGTGCAGACTTTTGATTATTTACTTAAACCAGTGACTTCTAAAAAATTATATAAAACTCTGGATAGAGTGGTACGTTTTTTGAATTTAGGGCAAGCTGTATTTACGTTTACTTTTGGAAAGCAGCATTATTCACTGCCTTTAAATGACATTGTATTTTTTGAAAAGGATAAGCGTGCTGTCTTTATTTACACTAAAGATCAGACTTACAAAGCTTTGCTTAAAACGAAAGATATTTTAGAGAAATTACCTGATTACTTTATTCAAATTCATTCTTCCTATATTATCAATCCTAGATATGTGACAGAGTTTGATTCGCAAATAGTCACAATTTTAAATGGAATGGATGAAAATCACCTTCCAATTAGCCGAAAATTTCAAACGTCTTTTAGAGAAAAGTATTATTATTATCTGAGTGAGAGGAATTTTTAATGTTAGTCAGTTTGCGGATTGTGAGTATTCTGTTTGATTTATTTTTGGGAATTATTTTCTTTTATAGACCTCTGTCCCAAAAAGAAAAGTCTAGGAGAATTTGTATCTTTACTTCTCTCCTTTTATTTTTCCATGCCTTGTTGACGATATTATTTTCAGGAGCTAATCTTTTCTTAGTAGGGAATCTTATTCTCAGTATCGCAGAGTATTATTTTTTAGGTCTTTATTTTGGATATGCTGTTCAAGAATCTTCGTTTTGGATTTTTTGTCAGATGAGTCTAACTTTACTAGCTGGTACTATACTCAATCAAGCAGTGCAACTATTTTCCCCTTTATCAGTCATTTCAGAAAATCTAATAGCCATGCTTTTTTATCTCGCTGTAGCTTTTCTTTTATCATTGCTAGTGACCCTGGTTCTTCGACAACTTTTTCGTGCACATCAAAAGTTAGTTTATACTGTTTCTAAAGGGACTTGGTTATACCAGTTTATTGTACCATTTTTGTCCATTTGTTTTGCTTTTACAGTATCAGCGATTCAAGGGCAAGTGTTTGAGAAGGATTATCTTTCTTTTGTTTCTGTATTAGCCCTCATTGTGTTAACGTTCTCTTCTCTCTATTTCACCCTATATCTTTCTCAGCAACAACAGAGGTATTATCAAAGCATACTAGAGACGGAACAGATGACCTTTCAACTGAGAGAAATGAAACAATCTAAAAAAGATTATAGGAGGATTCAAAGGATTCAACACGATTTGAAAAATCAACATTTAATCCTCCTTGCACTTTTAAAAGAAGATCCTGAACAAGCGAAGTCTTATCTCCAAAGCATGACAAATAGTATAGAGAACCAAACTGTCTGTTACTCCAAGAATACAACAATTAACTTTTTACTCAATCAAAAATTACAGGATAAGGTAGAGGACATACAATTGGAAATTGATTGTTTTGTACCTCAACGATTAGAAATCAATCCAGATATTTTAGCGGTTTTACTTGGTAATTTGTTGGACAATAGTCTTGAAGCCTGTATGCGCTTGAGTAATAAAGAAGATAGGGTCTTGATCTTAGGAATACGATATTTTCAGAAGAAACTCTTTATTGCTATCGAGAATTCATTTGATGAGAATGAATTGGTAATACGAAAGGAACGTCAGACAGAGGGATGGGGGCTTAAAAATATTGAGAGACTTGTAACCAATCATAGGGGAACAATGAAGAATTTCATTCAGAATGGACGTCATAAAACAGAAGTGATTCTTCTTGTCTAACTAGGGTTTGTTGCTATCTTAATCAAAATAAAGCAAGTCTTTGCTGGTACTTGTAAAGAGGTCAAAGCCATCCTTGGTAACAACACCGCAGTCTTCAATACGAACACCGACTTTACCAGGGATATAGATACCTGGTTCAACAGAGAAGCACATGCCTTCTTCGATGACCATGTCGTTTCCTTCCATGATAGATGGGAATTCATGGACATCCATACCGATACCATGCCCGAGACGGTGGTTGAAGTACTCACCATAACCAGCTTTTTCGATGACCTCACGGGCAGCGCGGTCCACTTCATGAGCAGTCACACCTGGCTTGATAAAGTCAAGAGCAGCTTGTTGGGCTTCAAGAGTCAAGTTGTAAATATCTTTCTTGAATTGGTCTGGTTTGCCGACAGCGACTGTACGAGTCATATCTGACGCATAGCCATTGACCAGAACACCCAGGTCAAAGAGGAGAAGAGCATCATTTTCAACCTTATTAGCTGCTGGAATGCCGTGTGGATTCGCAGCATTATCACCAGTCAAGACCATGGTATCAAAGCTCATTTCGTAACCTTCACGTTTCATGGCAAAGTCAATTTGTGCGATGATATCTGTCTCAGTCTTATCAAGAGAAATATTGTCAAAACCAACATGAACAGCCTTGTCAGCATAAAGACCTGCAACCATCATTTTTTGCACTTCATCAGCTGATTTGATGAGGCGCATGCGTTGGATACGAGGAGTGAGGTTGTCAAACTCAGCAGTCTCAAAAACTGTTTTCAAACCATGGTATTTGGTCAAGATGAGATTGTCAAACTCAACAGCGACACGTTTGAAGTCAAGTTGTGGAAGAGCATGTTTGATTTTTTGCCATGGATTTTCAGAATCGACATAGCCCACTACTGGGAAGGAAACGGTGCTACTTGCACGTTCTACTTCAAGAGCTGGGACAAAGAGGAGAGGTTCCTGATCCGCTAGGACAAAGAGGAACATTTGGCGTTCATGGGGATCACTGTAAAAACCAGTGAGGTAATTGATTGTGACGGGGTCAGATACGACAGCGACGTCTAGTTTTTCTGATTCAAGATATGTTAGGATTTGTTGTAATTTAGACATATGCTACCTTCTTTCTACCCCTCTATTTTGGCAAAAAAAGAGAGAAAATGCAAGGGAGAAGGGTAAAAGAAAAGACAAAAAAACTCCGACAAGATAACGGAGTTCTTTGATATAGTTTCACTTTGTTTAAGAAAAGTCAGCCTTGCTTTTGACATCACTGTATTCTTCAGCGATTTCTTGGCTGAGAATATCTTCATAGGCAGGGAGTTGGATGTCCTGACCATATTTCTTCTTGAGGGCTGTAGTGACTAGGCGATAAGCCAGATTGGCATTACGAGAGAGGATAGGCCCGTGGAAGTAGGAACCAAAGACATTCTTATAATGAACCCCTTCGCCGACCTTTTCTTCGTTGTTTCCATTTCCATAGACAACCTGTCCCAGTGGTTTTTGGTCATCAGAGAGGAAGGTACGTCCCTGGTGATTTTCAAATCCATAGTAGGTTTCATTGAAATCTTCATTGTGAATCTTGATGTCCCCGATAAAACGGTTATTGGTCTGGTTGAGAGTGTAGTGGCCCATGACCCCTAGTCCTTCGATGCGTTTGCCTGAAGCTTCAACATAATATTGACCCAATAGTTGAAAACCACCGCAGATAGCCAGAACCACACCGTCGTTTTTGATGTAGTTGTCAATGCTCTCTTTTTTAGCAGGTAGGTCGTCTGCAATGATACTTTGTTCAAAGTCTTGACCGCCTCCGAAAAAGGCGATGTTGTAGTGATTTTCATCAAAATCATCATGGAGAGAAACGATGTCAACGGTCACATGGGCTCCCAGTTTTTCAGCAACATACTTGAGCATGAGGATGTTTCCATTGTCCCCGTAGGTATTCATGAGATTTCCGTAGAGGTGGGCAATGTTGAGCTGATAGGGGTAATTGCCAGCTTTTGAGGAAAGTGAAGTATAAACCATTAGTTCATCTCCTTTCTAACAATCTGACGACTAGCCAGCAGTTCACGAAATTCCAGCATGGCAGTATAAGTTGCCAGAATATAGGCATGCTTGCAGTCTTGATTCTCAATGGTCTTGAGAACTTGCTCCAGATTACTCGTTTCAGTGATTTTCTCAGCTGGATAGCCAGTCACTCGGAGGCGACGAGCGATTTCAGAATGACGAACACCGCCAGCGTTGATTTCAGGAATGTCCATGTCAGTGATTTGCTCAAAGTCTGCATCCCAGATCCAGCTAGTGTCAATTCCATCTGCATAGTTGGCATTAAGGAGGACAGATAGGCTAAATGGATAAGGTGCTAGTTTGATCATTTCGATAGCTTGGGTTGCACCGACTGGATTTTTAATCAAGACAAGGGTACATTCCTTGTCACCGATATGAAAGGTTTCTTGGCGTCCAAAGACAGCACGGCTCTTGTCAAATCCCTGTTTGATGAGTTGGGAATCTGCGCCGAGGAAACGGGCGATGGCCACAGCAGCTAGGGCGTTATAGATATTATAGAGCCCGCCGATTTGGATACCGTATTCTTGGCCATCTATGACAAAGCGAGAGCGATTGTTGGTCAACTCAACCAGTTTTGTCAAACGATAGTCGAGATCAGGACGTTTACATCCACAACCTTCACAGATATAGGCACCCAAGTTTGCATAGGTATTATGCTCATATTTGAGGATGCCTTGGCAGTCAGGACAGAGAATCCCTTCGGTATTGTAGTGAGCCAGTTGGGCTGGTCCTTTTTCCAAGTCAAAACCAAAATACTGTATAGGATTTGGGAAAGATGGTTTGTAGAAAAGTGGGCTGTCTCCGTTAAGGAGAACAGTAGCAGTTGGAACTTTCCGAATGGCATCCAATATCATGTTATAGGTAGTATAGATTTCACCGAAACGGTCCATCTGATCACGGAAGATATTAGTAATGACAAAAAGACTAGGCTGGATATAGTCACAGATACGAGATAGACTGGCTTCGTCAATTTCGAGGACGGCAATATTTTTCCCAGTTTTTGAAGATTTGGCTGTTAGGAAGGTTGTTGCAATTCCTGTAATCATGTTGGCACCGCTTGGGTTGGTTAGAACTTGACCATAAACCTCTTTTAAAATGCCGACAGTGAGGGCAGTTGTCAGGGTTTTTCCATTTGTTCCAGTGACCACGACAATCTCGTAGTTCTTAGCTAGGTTTTGTAAAATATCTTTATCAAATTGAAGGGCGACTTTTCCTGGAAGCGTACTTCCACGTCCAAGACGGCTTAAAACGAAGTGGGAAGAACGTCCAGCAAGAAGGCCCAAAGTAGTTTTTAAGTTCATGTTTCTATTATATCATAAAAGAGGGAAAAGACAGATTTGATACTCAATGAAAATCAAAGAGCAAACTAGGAANNATTTTCGAAGAGTATGAGATTTCGCAGAAATGAAAACAGCCCTCAGAGGGCTGTCAGTTAAGATGTGATCTCAACTTAAATCGCAAACAAGTCATTCAAGTTCTCAGCCAAGGTTGGGTGAGTGAAGATTTGTTTTGTGAAGTAAGTGTAAGGAATCTTGTTGTCCATAGCAACAGTGATGATGTTGATGATTTCTTGAGAACCTTCTGAGAAGATGCTTGCTCCAAGAATTTCTTTGGTTTCAGTATTAACAACAGCTTTGAAAGCTCCGCGAAGGTTTCCATTTACGTGACCACGAGGCATGGCTGCAACAGGAATTTCCTTAACAGCGTATGGAAGTTTCAAATCTGCTGCTTGGCTTTCAGTCAAACCAACTTGTGAAAGTGCAGGTGTGATAAACATGGTGTTTGGTACATTGAGACGGTCTTCAAGTGTGTAGCTGCCATCTCCAGCAAGGTAGCTGTAGACAACACGGAAGTCATCAAGTGAAATGTAAGTAAATTGAAGGCCACCGTTGACATCCCCAACTGCAAATACACCAGGAACGTTTGTTTGACAATGTTTGTCTACTTTAATAGCACCACGTTCAGTAAGTTCAATATCTGTATTTTCAAGTTGAAGTGGTTCTACATTTGGTTTACGTCCAGTTGCGTAGAGAAGGGCATCGAAACGGTAAGTTTCGTCTTCAGTTACGATAAGCACTTGGTCACCGTCGTTTTTAATTTCAGTAGTATGGATATTTTGAAGCAATTCAATACCGTCTTCTTCCAGGTATTGTTTAGCAAGAGCTGCGATGGAAGGTTCTGCACGAGGTAGGAATGTATCCAAGGCATCTAGGACTGTAACCTTGCTTCCAAGTTTGTTGTAAAGGCCAGCAAATTCAAGACCGATATTTCCACCACCAAGGACTCCAAGTTTTTCAGGCAATTTGTCCAAATTTTGGATACCTGTTGAGTCAAAGACGTTCTTGCTTGTAGCAAGTCCAGGGATAGGCAAGACGTTTGAAACAGCACCAGTGTTGATGACGATTGTTTCAGCAGTCAGTTCTTTCTTTTCATCACCAGCTTGGATTTCGATGACTTTATTTGAAAGGAAGTGAGCTTCCGCATCAAAGATATCCACGCCTGTACCAGCAACAGTCGCATAGTTTTTACCGTTGAGGCGACCAGTGATAGTATTTTTGGTAGCAATGACTTCTTCAAAAGACAAGTCTTTCTCAGCAGCAACTAGCAAAGTCTTAGTTGGGATACAACCGATGTTGATACAAGTTCCACCGTACATAGCTTTGCTACGTTCAACGAGGGCAACTTTTTTGCCAGCTGAAGCCAATTTACCAGCTAGTGTTTTACCAGCCTTACCAAATCCGATAACGATTAAATCATAAGTTAACATTTAGAGTTCCTCCTATTCGAATTACATTCTAGCACAAGAAAAAAACTTTTGCACAATTCTGCTACGAAAAAGACAGAAAAAAATAAAAACGCTTTCCAGACAAAAAGCTAGTAATTTTTTGACAAGCTTGATAAACTAAAATCCTATCTATTTTTATATAAGATAGAATAAATGTTCGAAAATAGGAGGTTTTATGAAATCGAATCGTTATATTATTGCCTTTGCTGGGGTCATTTTACACTTAATGCTGGGTTCGACTTATGCTTGGAGTGTTTATCGTAACCCTATTATTGAAAAAACGGGATGGGATCAGGCTTCTGTTGCCTTTGCCTTTAGTCTAGCAATCTTTTGTTTAGGCTTATCGGCTGCATTTATGGGGCGTTTGGTAGAAAAATTTGGTCCGAGAGTCATGGGGAGTCTATCTGCTTTTCTATACGCAGGTGGAAATATCTTAACAGGATTTGCAATAGACCGTCAGGAACTGTGGTTGTTGTATCTGGCTTATGGTATTTTAGGTGGGCTTGGTTTGGGAGCCGGCTATATTACCCCTGTGTCAACGATTATAAAATGGTTTCCTGATAAACGTGGTCTCGCAACAGGTTTAGCGATTATGGGGTTTGGTTTTGCTTCTTTATTGACTAGTCCCATAGCGCAACATCTCATCGCAGGGGTAGGGCTTGTAGAAACTTTTTATATTTTAGGTGCAAGTTACTTTATTATCATGCTCCTAGCTTCACAATTCATTAAGCGTCCAAATGAACAAGAGCTTGCAATTTTATCTGTTTCAGGGAAAGAAAAAACAGACTCTCTGACGCAAGGGATGACTGCAAATCAGGCTCTAAAAAGCAATCGGTTTTATATACTTTGGATTATTTTCTTTATCAACATAGCTTGTGGTTTAGGCTTAATTTCAGCGGCATCGCCAATGGCACAGGAGATGGCTGGCTTGTCTACAAGTCATGCAGCAGTAATGGTGGGCGTTTTAGGGATTTTCAATGGATTTGGTCGCTTGCTTTGGGCGAGTTTGTCTGACTATATCGGTCGCCCTCTAACCTTTAGTATATTACTGCTTGTCAATCTTTTCTTTTCTCTCTCACTTTGGCTCTTTACAGATTCCGTTTTATTTGTAGTCGCTATGTCTATTTTGATGACTTGCTATGGAGCTGGTTTTTCATTGATTCCAGCTTATCTCAGTGATATTTTTGGAACCAAGGAATTAGCTGCTCTGCATGGTTATATTTTAACAGCTTGGGCAATGGCTGGTTTAGCAGGACCTATTTTATTAGCAGAAACTTATAAAATGGCTCATTCTTACACACAAACCTTGTTCGTTTTTATCATTTTATATAGTATAGCCTTGGCTTTGTCTTATTATCTAGGTCGTTCCATCAAAAAGGAAGGTCAAAAACCGCTTACATGATTTTCTAGAGAAATTGGGCTATCTTTTGCTTCTCTCTTGTGTTATACTAGATAGGTTGCAAAGAAAACAGTACTTTTCTTTTGTGGAAAAGAAGCAACACGATTTTATATCCAGTATATGAAAATACGTCATAAAAAGAAAAGTATACACTAAGCCCTATAGGGTGGCTTCGCACCACCTTTAGAAAGAAGAACAACGTGAAATTTAATGAATTAAACTTGTCTGCTGATTTGCTAGCAGAGATTGAAAAAGCTGGTTTTGTAGAAGCCAGTCCGATCCAAGAACAAACCATTCCCTTGGCCCTTGAAGGCAAGGACGTTATCGGTCAAGCTCAGACTGGTACAGGAAAAACTGCAGCCTTTGGCTTGCCTACCCTTGAAAAAATCCGTACAGAAGAAGCGACTATCCAAGCCTTGGTGATCGCTCCAACTCGTGAACTCGCTGTCCAAAGTCAAGAGGAATT
The DNA here is from genome assembly GCF_013276695.1 of Streptococcus sp. 4155. Lineage (NCBI taxonomy): Bacteria > Bacillati > Bacillota > Bacilli > Lactobacillales > Streptococcaceae > Streptococcus > Streptococcus sp. 4155. Next base: position 5,660 of record NZ_VMLM01000013.1, on the reverse strand, counting down.
GTTCCGTTTTGGTCGTAGCAAGGGAGTCAAAGTCCGCTCAGTATACGGCGGATCAAGCATTGAAAAACAAATTAAGGCTCTTAAATCTGGTGCCCATATCGTGGTGGGAACACCTGGTCGCCTCTTAGACTTGATCAAACGCAAGGCCTTGAAATTACAAGATATTGAAACGCTTATCCTTGACGAAGCGGATGAAATGCTCAACATGGGCTTCCTTGAAGACATTGAAGCTATCATCTCCCGTGTCCCTGAAAATCGACAAACTCTTCTTTTCTCAGCAACTATGCCAGATGCCATCAAACGTATCGGTGTTCAGTTTATGAAAGAACCTGAGCATGTGAAGATTGCTGCTAAGGAATTGACAACAGAATTGGTTGATCAATACTATATCCGAGTTAAGGAACAAGAAAAATTTGATACTATGACACGTCTCATGGATGTGGAGCAACCTGAGCTTGCTATCGTATTTGGTCGTACCAAACGTCGTGTGGATGAATTGACTCGTGGTTTGAAAATCCGTGGCTTCCGTGCAGAAGGAATTCATGGAGACCTAGACCAAAACAAACGTCTTCGTGTCCTTCGTGACTTTAAAAATGGAAATCTGGATGTTCTAGTTGCGACGGACGTTGCAGCGCGTGGTTTGGATATTTCAGGTGTGACCCATGTCTATAACTACGATATTCCACAAGATCCTGAAAGTTATGTTCACCGTATCGGTCGTACAGGTCGTGCCGGTAAGTCAGGTCAGTCTATTACTTTCGTATCACCAAATGAAATGGGCTACCTCCAAATCATTGAAAACTTGACCAAGAAACGCATGAAAGGTCTCAAACCTGCAAGTGCAGAAGAAGCCTTCCAAGCTAAAAAACAGGTAGCTCTCAAGAAAATCGAACGTGATTTTGCAGATGAGACTATCCGTGCTAACTTTGAGAAATTTGGTAAGGATGCTCGTAAGCTAGCTGCCGAATTTACTCCAGAAGAATTGGCAATGTATATCTTGAGTCTGACTGTTCAAGATCCGGATAGCCTTCCAGAAGTGGAGATTGCGCGTGAAAAACCACTGCCATTTAAACCATCAGGTAATGGCTTCGGTGGTAAAGCTAAGGGAGGTCGTCGTGGAGATGACCGTCGAGACCGTGATCGTCGAGACCGTGATCGCCGTGGTAATGGTCGTCGGGATGATTTCAAAAAAGGAAGTCGTGGCAATGATAGTTTTGATAAAGACAGACGTTACCGTAAGGATAATAAAAAACCACGCAATACTTCAAGTGAAAAGCAAACAGGCTTTGTTATTCGTAACAAGGGAGATAAATAAGAAAAAGCGGTTCAAAATGAATCGCTTTTTTATATAAGGAGACCAAGGGTGAAAGAAGATGGTGATAGCAAAGGATAGGTGAAATGGAAAGGTATTATCAACCCACCTTCTTATAATGATATAATATCAAATATAAATTAGGTTGTCAATAAGAAAACATAATTTTCTAAAATATTTCAGCTAGTCTAAATTGCAATTAAATAAGCAATTTTCAGATAATAATTGAAAATTCAATCTGTTTATGTTATAATGATAGCGATTAAATTCGAGGTGAAAAATGGCACATTTATTAGAAAAAACAAGAAAGATTACATCAATTTTGAAGCGCTCAGAGGAGCAGTTTCAGGATGAGCTTCCTTACAACGCTATTACGCGTCAGTTAGCGGATATTATTCATTGCAATGCCTGCATTATCAATAGTAAGGGACGTCTGCTTGGCTATTTTATGCGTTATAAAACAAATACAGATCGCGTAGAGCAATTCTTCCAAACTAAGATTTTCCCAGATGACTACGTTCAAGGGGCTAATATGATTTACGAAACAGAAGCAAATTTGCCTGTTGAGCATGATATGAGTATTTTCCCTGTTGAGAGTAGAGAAGATTTTCCAGATGGCTTGACGACTATTGCACCGATTCATGTATCGGGGATTCGCCTTGGTTCTTTGATTATTTGGCGCAATGATAAAAAATTCGAAGATGAGGACTTGATTCTTGTTGAGATTGCCAGTACCGTTGTTGGGATTCAGCTTCTTAACTTCCAGCGTGAAGAAGATGAGAAAAATATCCGTCGCCGTACTGCTGTCACCATGGCGGTTAATACCCTTTCTTACTCCGAACTCCGTGCTGTTTCAGCAATTTTAGGGGAATTAAATGGAAATGAAGGGCAGTTGACTGCATCAGTGATTGCAGACCGTATCGGAATTACCCGCTCTGTGATTGTCAATGCCCTTCGTAAACTTGAATCTGCGGGAATTATTGAAAGTCGCTCACTTGGAATGAAGGGAACCTACCTTAAGGTCTTGATTTCAGATATTTTTGAAGAAGTGAAGAAAAGAGATTACTAATGACTAAAGCTTTAATTTCGATTGATTATACAGAAGATTTTGTTGCTGATAGTGGTAAATTGACAGCAGGGGCTCCAGCTCAGGCTATTTCGGATGCCATTAGCAAGGTGACTCGATTAGCTTTTGAACGGGGAGATTATATCTTCTTTACTATTGATGCTCATGAAGAAAACGATTGTTTTCATCCAGAAAGTAAACTATTTCCTCCTCATAATCTGATTGGGACTAGTGGACGCAATTTATACGGAGACTTGGGGATCTTTTATCAAGAGCATGGTTCAGACAGTCGTGTCTTTTGGATGGATAAACGCCATTACTCAGCTTTTTCAGGGACTGACCTAGATATTCGTTTGAGAGAGCGTCGCATTTCTACAGTTATCTTAACAGGTGTCTTGACGGATATCTGTGTCCTGCATACAGCTATTGATGCCTATAATCTAGGTTATGACATCGAGATTGTTCAACCAGCTGTTGCTTCCATCTGGCCTGAAAATCATCAATTTGCCCTAGGTCATTTCAAAAATACACTTGGAGCTAAGTTAGTAGATGAAAATCTAAATGAAATTTTAGAGTAATTTGGTTGATGAAATGAAAAAAATTGAAAAAAAGTGTTGACAAGCATCCCAAAAGTTGATATACTAGTAAAGTAATCGACGCGGGGATGGCGGAATTGGCAGACGCGCAGGACTAAGGATCCTGTGACCGCTTTAGGTCGTGAGGGTTCAAGTCCCTCTCTCCGCATAGGATAAGAGTTAGCTTAGGCTAGCTCTTTTGTATTTCTCTAAAAAATTAGAATCCAGTCAAATGTAGTGGAGAATCAGCGAAAATATGGGAAAGCTGATCCTTGTTTCTGCTTTTGTATAGAAGAATAATAAAGATTATCTTCTTCAAATTCTCCGATATTCTCTAAAGTTTTGTGCAAGTTGCACAGAATTTTTTTGTTTTTTTGGTCACCTTGCCATAGAAATGTAAAACGTTTTCATCTATAATATAATTATCAAAAACAAAAGGAGTTCACCTCATGGTAGAATTGAATCTTAAAAATATTTACAAAAAATATCCAAACAGCGAACACTATTCAGTTGAAGATTTCAACTTGAATATCAAAGATAAAGAATTTATCGTTTTCGTAGGTCCTTCAGGATGTGGTAAATCAACAACCCTTCGTATGATTGCTGGTCTTGAAGACATCACAGAAGGTACTGCATCTATCGATGGCGTGGTTGTCAACGACGTAGCTCCAAAAGACCGTGACATCGCCATGGTATTCCAAAACTACGCTCTTTACCCACACATGACTGTATACGATAACATGGCTTTCGGTTTGAAATTGCGTAAATACAGCAAAGAAGACATCGACAAACGTGTGCAAGAAGCAGCTGAAATCCTTGGATTGAAAGAATTCTTGGAACGTAAACCAGCTGACCTTTCAGGTGGTCAACGTCAACGTGTTGCCATGGGTCGTGCCATCGTCCGTGATGCAAAAGTATTCTTGATGGACGAACCTTTGTCAAACTTGGATGCAAAACTTCGTGTATCAATGCGTGCTGAAATTGCGAAAATCCACCGTCGTATCGGAGCTACAACTATCTACGTAACTCACGACCAAACAGAAGCGATGACACTTGCAGACCGTATCGTTATCATGTCAGCAACTAAGAACCCTGCTGGTACAGGTACTATCGGACGTGTTGAGCAAATCGGTACTCCTCAAGAAGTTTACAAAAACCCAGTTAACAAATTCGTTGCAGGATTCATCGGAAGCCCAGCAATGAACTTCATCAATGTGAAATTAGTTGGTAGCGAAATTATTTCTGATGGTTTCCGTTTGAAAGTTCCAGAAGGAGCATTGAAAGTTCTTCGCGAAAAAGGCTACGAAGGTAAAGAGTTGATTTTCGGTATCCGTCCAGAAGATGTGAATGCAGAACCTGCTTTCCTTGAAACATTCCCAGACTGTGTTGTAAAAGCGACTATCTCTGTATCAGAACTGCTTGGTTCAGAATCTCACCTATACTGCCAAGTTGGTAAAGACGAATTTGTTGCTAAAGTTGATGCTCGTGATTACTTGCAAACAGGTGCAACAGTTGAACTTGGATTTGACTTGAACAAAGCACACTTCTTCGATGTAGAAACTGAAAAAACAGTCTATTAAAATAAATAAAATTCAAAGCAGTACAAGAAAAGATATCTCTTTATCGATTGTAGTGGAGAGATATCAGTTAGTCTAGGGAGAGAAACAAAATGCTTCTCTCCTTTTTGCTAGGGAAGTCATATTATGTATCTATCTTGTGACGTGCCTTGAATAAAAATGGTCGTCTTATTTGACTTATAGGGTGACTAGCAAATGAAATATTGTTTTCCCTTTCTTCTTTACTGGAAAATATGCTATAATAGAGAGTAAAAACTTTGAAAGAAAGAAAAATATGAATTTAAAAGATTACATTGCAACAATTGAAAATTATCCAAAAGAAGGTATCACCTTCCGTGATATTAGTCCTTTGATGGCTGATGGAAATGCTTATAGCTACGCTGTTCGTGAAATTGTTCAGTATGCTACTGACAAGAAAATTGACATGGTTGTAGGGCCTGAGGCTCGTGGATTTATTGTGGGCTGTCCAGTTGCCTTTGAGTTGGGAATTGGTTTTGCACCTGTTCGTAAACCAGGTAAATTGCCACGTGAAGTCATTTCTGCTGACTATGAAAAAGAGTACGGTGTTGATACCTTGACTATGCATGCGGATGCAATCAAACCAGGTCAACGCGTTCTTATTGTAGATGACCTCTTGGCAACAGGTGGAACTGTTAAGGCAACTATCGAGATGATTGAAAAACTTGGTGGTATTGTAGCAGGTTGTGCCTTCCTTGTTGAATTGGATGAATTGAACGGCCGTGAAAAAATCGGGGACTACGATTACAAGGTTCTTATGCATTATTAATGAAAAACAGTCCCTAGGGCTGTTTTCTCTACATTAGGATATAAAAATAGACTATAGCTAGTTAGAGAAAAACTATAATTGAAAACTATATCTTCTTGCAGTATAATAAAAGGACTATGTGTTTGAAATTTAGTTTCATACTCAATGAAAATCAAAGAGTAAACTAGCCGTAAGCTGCTCAAAGTACAGCTTTGAGGTTGCAGATAGAACTGACGAAGTCAGCTCAAAACACAGTTTTGAGGTTGCAGATAGAACTGACGAAGTCAGCTCAAAACACCGTTTTGAGGTTGTGGAGAGAACTGACGAAGTCAGCTCAAAGCACAGTTTTGAGGTTGCAGATAAA
>NZ_VMLM01000129.1:0-6993 GCF_013276695.1 Streptococcus sp. 4155 | reverse complement strand
GAGCGCTTCTAACCATTGTTTATTTTTCGCAGGGCAAAGAGTTACGGATATACCTGCCATATCCAGACTGGTCATAAATGTTCCTGATTTTATAAATGTAATAGTGATTCCTTCAATTTCTAAGAGTTGAAGGAGATCATTGATAAATATACCCATTTCTAAGTTGCTGGTAGTGCCTAGATTATTTACAAGCAATATAAATTGATCACCCTTTTTCCAATGATAGTGCAATCTTAATTTACTTATAATTTCATTTGCAAGGATTTCCGATGATTGGAATGGGACGATACGATAGCCTTCTTCGCCATGTATCCCAATACCATAAGAAATATTTCCTTCTTCCAAGTTAAATAGTGGAAGGGTGGCTTGGGGGAGACTAGCCGATTTCGTTGCAAAGCCAATTGTTGCGATTTCGGTAGCAAGTTCATAACCTAAATTAGTTAGTTGCTCGATGTCAGCACCGTTCTGAGCCGCATATCCTAGGATTTTATGAAGTAAAATAGTCCCTGCAAGCCCTCTTCCTCTAATTTGAAATCTATTGTGAGGTTCAATAGAAATATCGTCGTGTGCTAGACTATAGCCGACCTTAATTCCTTCTTGTCTAGCAGTATTAATGGCCCAGCTAAATTCTTTGATGTCTGCTTCGAAATTTTTTACAATGATGAAGACACCGTGACCATTGTTTAAAAAACGAATGGACTCTAAGATTTCAGTTCTTGTAGGAGGAGTAAATAATTGGCCATAGATAGCAGCGGTAAGCATTCCTTCTCCCACATATCCAATATGCGCAGGTTCGTGACCGGAACCTCCACCCGCCAATATTGGAACCTGATGAGGATTGTGATTTTTTTGATAGACTAAAGGTAAGGTAGGGTGTTTTTCTAATTCAGGATGACTGCTGACAGTTGCTGAAATGTAACTTGAAATAATTTTCTGTTTATGATTTGAAATAAATGTCATTGTGGCCTCTTTCCAATAATTGTCATGATGAGATAGTCTGGTTGTGGAACTGGACTTTTTTTATTGACGCAAGCCTTCACGATTTCTGCTAGAGCATGTGAGTGATAATCTAGCAAAAAACAAGTATAAGCAGATGAATCGCTATCAATCTGACCATATTCTCTTAAAATTTTTGATACAAGCAAGCGACAGTAGCTGATAAAGTGGTCATAGAAGTTATTTTGCCCTTGAATATCAAAAAGTTGAATATAAAAATCACGCTCTTGTTCGAAATAAAGAAATAATTCTTGTAATAGTTTTTGGCCTGAAATGAAGTCCAAGTTATTGGTGATATACTCGGTTAAGTCAGTTTCAAATATCCAGTCTAGCAGTTCATATTTGTCAAGAAAATGATTGTAAAAGGTCTGTCTACGAATGCCAGCTGATTCCATGATATCTACAATGGAGATTTTATCAAATTCTCTAGTAGCTAATAGGTCTCTAAATGCCTTGGCAATCCGTTTTTTTGTAATGAGTGATGATGCCATAGGAAGCCTTTCTTTTACTTACTTCATTTTACCAAAAAAATGTTTGAAACGGGTTTAAAAGGGGACAAATAATAGAATCTGTCCCTTATCATCCAGCAATAAAAAGTATATAATGAAATCGAAAACAAAGGTAGATGCCGAAAGGAGTTTCTCATGAAAAAAATTATAAATGAACAGACACAAGTTGTTGATGAAATGTTGCAGGGGTTGTCATTCATGCATGATGACTTGGTTCAACGCTTAGATGGTTTTGATGTTATCGTTAGAAAGGCAGAAAAGACAGGAAAAGTTGGACTCATTTCAGGTGGAGGTTCAGGACATGAACCCAGTCATGCTGGATTTGTAGGAGATGGAATGTTGTCTGCTGCCATTTGTGGAGCAGTCTTCACTTCACCTACTCCGGACCAAATTTTAGAAGCCATTAAGGCGGCTGATGAAGGTGCTGGAGTTTTCATGGTCATCAAGAACTATTCTGGTGACATTATGAACTTTGAAATTGCACAAGAACTTGCTGAAATGGAAGGTATTGATGTAGCAAGTGTTGTGGTTGATGATGATATCGCTGTTGAAAATAGTCTCTATACCCAAGGCCGTCGAGGTGTTGCAGGTACTATATTAGTCCATAAAATTTTGGGGGCTGCAGCTCGTTCTGGTAAATCATTATCTGAAATGAAGGACTTGGCCGACAAACTTGTGTTAGAAATTAAAACAATTGGATTAGCTCTATCTGGCGCTACTGTTCCAGAAGTTGGGAAACCAGGATTTGTTCTAGAAGATGATGAGTTTGAATACGGAGTTGGTATTCATGGTGAGCCAGGATATAAAAAAGAGAAAATGCAGCCTTCCTCACAATTGGCATCAGAATTGGTTGAAAAATTATCCGAAGGTTTCCAACTTAAGGCTGGTGAACGCTATGGACTTCTTATCAATGGTTTAGGAAGCACTCCTCTTATGGAACAATACGTATTTGCAAATGATGTGGCTAAATTGCTCCATGAAAAAGGTGTTGAGTTGGCGTTTAAGAAAATTGGAAACTATATGACTTCAATCGATATGGCTGGTTTGTCATTAACATTGATTCGATTGGCAGATGATGAGTGGTTGGCTGCTCTAAATGCACCTGTTACTACACCAGCTTGGTAAAATTCAAGGAGGAAATGTCGCATGAATGCTGAACAAGCTCTTGAATGGATGAAGCTTTTTAATGAAAAGATTCAAGAACAGAAAGATTACCTTAGTGAGTTAGACACTCCGATAGGAGATGGAGACCACGGTGGAAATATGGCGCGTGGCATGGCTGCAGTTATGGAAAACTTAGAAGGAAAGCAATTTGAAACCAGCAGTGATGTGTTTAAACTTGTCTCAATGCAACTACTGAGTAAAGTAGGCGGTGCTTCTGGTCCTCTGTATGGCTCTGCTTTTATGGGCATGGCCAAGGCTGATTCTAATTCGAAAATAGAGGAAATCTTACAAAGCGGTTTGGATATGATTGTCAAACGTGGAAAAGCAGAAGTTGGAGAAAAGACAATGGTTGACGTTTGGACTCCTGTTATTGCTGCTTTGTCTGCTGGTCAATTGACTCAAGAGGTTATTGATAAGGTAGTGAATGCTACCAAAGATTTACTTGCAACTAAAGGAAGGGCGTCTTATGTAGGAGAACGTTCTCTTGGACATATTGATCCTGGATCATTCTCATCAGGATTACTCTTTACTGCTCTTTTAGAAACTGGGGTGGTTTAATGGGAAGTATTGGTCTTGTTATCGTTTCACATTCCAAAAACATTGCAGAAGGTGTCGTTGAACTGATTAGTGAAGTAGCTAAAGATGTTCCGATTACTTATGTAGGAGGAACCGAAGATGGAGGAATTGGAACAAGTTTTGATCAAGTAGATAGGGTTGTTTCCGAAAATCCAGCAGATACCTTATTAGCCTTTTTTGACCTGGGTTCTGCTAAAATGAACTTAGAAATGGTGGCTGATTTCAGTGATAAAAGTATCATGATCAATAGGGTTCCAATTGTAGAAGGTGCTTATACTGCAGCTGCTCTTCTTCAGGCTGGTGCAGAACTGTCAGTTATTCAAACACAGTTGTCTGAGCTTGAAATCAATAAATAAGGAATTTTACTATAACACTTTTTATAGGTGGGCTATTGATTATCTCAACTATCAAATTTTAAGTAAATAAAAAGGGATTGCTTTGGGCAGTTCCTTTTTATTTTAACAAGAGTAAACCTATAGTGTTTCTAAATTGTGAATCATTCAAAACTGATTGTGATGAGACTATTCTAGCTTTAGAATCCTTCAAAAATTAAAGTTTAAGGCAATCAATTACTTAGAAGAGTACGAAAACATTTAGTTTATAGGAATTCTAGACCTAGAATCACATGGATATTTATGAAGTTAGGGTATTCGATAGTTAGGATTGTTCTATTCTGAACGATTTGGGTTGTCAATCTTCTAGAATAGTAGTTTGCCAATGAATTTTGTTGAAAGATTCCTTGTTTTATGGTAGTCTAAAGTAAAAGAAAGCCCTACCATTATATTTGTATCTTTAATCTGACTTGGTTTAGGTCTAGAAGAGGGATAGATATTTTGGGTTTCCAAATAATAATAATAATATTTTCACTTGCAAAAAATGTATTTCGACTTTATCTAATGTAGAAGAAAGAAATATCATGAAACGTTTATGACTTGTTGGAAAGAGAATGTGAACTAAAAATAGATTTAGGAGTAGGTAGATGAGTAGTTTAGAGTCAATTCGTAAAGCGCATATCATCGTGTGGGGTGCCTATCTATTTTTATCATTAAGGGCGCCGCTAATTAGCAGCACAGAGTATTTCTTGCTTATTTTTTTAGCGTTTCTCTATTCAATAGTATCGCTACCTATATACTCTGTGAAGAATAAAATAGTATCTATTTGTCTGGCTATAAACTCAATTCTGTTAATGATTTTCCCGATTTTTATTAATAAATATTTCTCAGGAAACGTTTCTACTTATATCGTATTAATCAGTATTTTTATCCTGGAGTTCTTAATCTTTAATAAAATTGGTAGAGATTTTGATACTAGATTAGCTAGCGAGTATAGGAAAATCAGTCAGTTTAAAAGTAAGATGTCTCAATCTCCTTGGATAAAATATTTAGAGATTTCTAGTTTTATATTAACTATATTTCCATTTATTCTTCATGGTACAGTTGATAATCGTGTATTGGCTCTTATCTTTTTGATAAAAATTTGTGTAGATACTACGATAAAGGTTCTATTAAACAGAATTTTTAAGACAAGTAAGGTAATGAAAAGGAGGATATTTTCTCTTTTTGTACTAGATTTGATTGTCTATTTATTTTTAGGTTATGTTTTAGTGATACAAAAAGACGAATATCTGTTTTCAATTCTACTAATTTTTTCTAATTTCTCACTTCCCTTTATCAGAGAAAAAGAGTATGAATTATTTAAAAATAAGAAGTGAGATAGATATGGTTAAATCTTAGTTCTCTTTAAAATCAAATCAGGTAGAGAAAGGGTATTTTATCTAGGTAACAAAGTGCTTTAAACGCAGTCAACGATTACTGATTAGAGAACTATCCTAACCATGCAACGTTAAAGAGGAGAAATCTTATGAAACTCGTATTACCAAATAATTATGCTGCTATTGAGTAAGAAGAGATGAGGTGTCTTGATGGGGGATTATCCCTACATAAAGACGGGGGAATGTTACAGTAAACATAGCCACTGCTTATTTTATGGGGAATTAAATATGTTTAAACTAAGTGATAGAGTCAGAGTGGTCTTTGCTCTTTTAGGAGCAAGTTCCATATTAGTCAGCATGTATCTTATACCTTTTATTAAAACTGAGAATAAATTTTGGGAAATACTTTTATTTATATTAGGTGTATTGCTAATTGGAATTGCGTTACTAAATCCCCCAAAAAATTAAATTTTGGAAATAGAATTAGTGAGTAGGTAATCATTTATTGATTGGATTTTTAATGCTATTGATGAATGGGATGGAAAAAGTGACAATAAATTAAGAACAGGATGATAGCATTATGATGGTTGTTTTAATTTTGATGGTTGTGGTGTTTCTGTATTATGTAATTACAGAGTATTTTCAGAATGGTTATATTGACTGTATACTATTTCTAACATTGCTGATTTCTCATTTGATATGGAATTACTATTTTTTGCCCATTGAAGTCTTAGTAGCATTAAGTGGAGTAAATTTGTTGTCAAGATTTTTCAAAAAAATGAGAAGTCAATAGATTTGTTAGTGGATTATAAAGATGAAAGGTAAAATTGGGATATTTTAAATGAAACATTTTTTTGCTGGTATCGGAGAGATAAGATTTAGTAGTTATCTATTGTCTCTATGTGTAGGATTAGCCCCTCTTTTTTATATATATGTCATAGGTTTGGAAATGAGTTTTGTGAAGATAGTATTATCTATTTTGGGAGTCATATTTGTATGTATTTTAACTATTGCTCGAATTTATAGAAGATTTCTCTATAATAAAAATAAACTTGACTAGAATAGTATGAATTAGTTAATCAATTGGAACGATTATTCTTTGTGATACTATACCACTTTTAAGTTTTTACATTAAACAGCTGGCTGAAGTGAAAGTTGTTTATCTTAGAAAGGAAAACACCAAATTGTCCTACAAATTTCTACTCTTCGACCTCGACCACACCTTACTTGATTTTGATGCTGCTGAGGATGTGGCTTTGACACAACTTCTAAAAGAAGAAGGGGTTGCAGATATTCAGGCTTATAAAGACTATTATGTCCCTATGAACAAGGCTCTCTGGAAGGACTTAGAGCAAAAGAAAATCAGTAAACCAGAGCTGGTTAACACGCGCTTTTCTCGTTTATTTGCTCATTTTGGACAGGGAAAAGACGGTAGTTTTCTAGCCCAGCGTTACCAGTTTTACCTATCCCAGCAAGGGCAAGCTTTTTCAGGTGCTCATGAACTTTTAGATAGTCTCATCGAGCGTGATTATGACTTATATGCTGCGACAAATGGGATTACTGCTATTCAGACGGGACGTTTGGCTCAATCTGGTCTGGCACCTTATTTTAATCAAGTCTTTATCTCTGAACAATTGCAAACACAAAAGCCTGATGCTCTCTTTTATGAAAAGATTGGCCAACAGATTGCTGGATTTAGCAAAGAAAAGACGCTGATGATTGGAGATTCCCTAACCGCCGACATTCAAGGTGGCAATAATGCTGGGATTGACACGATTTGGTACAATCCTCATCAACTCGAAAATCCCACACAAGCCCAGCCAACCTACGAAGTCCATTCTTACCGAGACTTGCTGGATTGTTTAGATAAACTGTAAAAAGTGGTTTAGAAAGCCACTTTTTGCTATAATAGAGGCAGTAAAAACGAAGGAGTTGGCTATGGAACACTCGTCTTGGCATGCTTTGATTAAGGCGCAATTACCTGAGGGATATTTTGGGAAAATCAATCAGTTTATGGAGCAGGTCTATTCTCAGGGG
>NZ_VMLM01000128.1:0-630 GCF_013276695.1 Streptococcus sp. 4155 | reverse complement strand
CAGTTATCAAAGTTCCAGCTAAGAGCAAGGTTGAAGAAGTTCTTGTTCCATTTGCTACTAAATATGAAGCAGACAATGACCTTTCTGCAGGACAGGAGCAAGAGATTACTCTAGGAAAGAATGGGAAAACAGTTACAACGATAACTTATGATGTAGATGGAAAGAGTGGACAAGTAACTGAGAGTACTTTAAGTCAAAAAGAAGACTCTCAAACAAGAGTTGTTAAAAAAGGAACCAAGCCCCAAGTTCTTGTCCAAGAAATTCCAATCGAAACAGAATATCTCGATGACTCAACTCTTGATAAAGGTCAAGAAATAGAAGAAGCAGGAGAAATTGGTGAAATTACGCTTACTACAATCTATACTGTAGATGAACGTGATGGAACAATTGAAGAAACTACTTCTCGTCAAATTACTAAAGAGATGGTAAAAAGACGTATAAGGAGAGGGACGAGAGAACCTGAAAAAGTTGTTGTTCCTAAGAAGTCATCTATTCCTTCATATCCTGTATCTGTTACATCTAATCAAGGAACAGATTCAGCAGTAGAACCAGCTAAACCAGTTGCTGCAACAACAGGCTGGAAACAAGAAAATGGTATGTGGTATTTTTATAATACTAACGGTTCCATGG
>NZ_VMLM01000127.1:0-836 GCF_013276695.1 Streptococcus sp. 4155 | reverse complement strand
TCCTCGCATGGTAAAACTTCAAAACCTTTTCTAATTTGCTTGCCTGCTGATGGAAAAAGGAGTAAAACCATGAAAATAACAGAATATACTAAAAAAGACGGCTCAATAGTCTATCGCTCTAGCGTCTACCTTGGCATCGATACCGTAACGGGTAAGAAAGTCAAGACGACTATATCAGGGCGAACCAAGAGAGAACTTAGAAACAAAGCGCTACAGGCTCAAATAGACTTTGAAAAAAACGGCTCTACAGTATTTAAAGCGGTTCAAATCAATACCTATGCCGAACTGGTGGAGAATTGGCTGGAAACATACTGCCATACGGTCAAAAAGGCAACCCTTACAATAATCAAGAGTAGACTAAAAAACTATCTACTTCCAGCCTTTGGAGACTACAAACTAGATAGGCTAACACCCCCAGTTATTCAAAAGCAAGTTAATCAATGGGCAAAAGAGTACAATCAACTAGGCAAAGGTTACCAAGAATATCCGCAACTTAACTCGCTAAATAAACGAATACTTAAATATGCCGTATCCTTGCAAGTTATCCCTTTTAATCCTGCCCGTGATATTATCGTCCCACGGCGTAAGGCAAAAGAAGGGCAAAAACTGAAATATCTGGATGATGATAACTTAAAAAAATTCTTGACTTACCTGGAGCAGCTGCCAAACACTTACAAAAATTTCTACGATACGGTGCTATATAAGACGCTTTTAGCGACTGGTTTGCGTATTCGTGAGTGTTTAGCCCTCAAATGGTCTGATATTGACTTACAAAACGGTACACTAGACGTAAATAAGACTCTAAACTGTGAAAAAGAAGTCACTACCCCTAAAAC
>NZ_VMLM01000126.1:0-580 GCF_013276695.1 Streptococcus sp. 4155 | reverse complement strand
TATGAAAACTCATTAAATAAAGATTACCTATTCTATATTCTTTCATCAAATGTAGTTTATTCTCAATTTCTATCTCTAATTAGTGGAGCTGTTGTGAAAAACTTGAATAGTGATAAAGTTGCTTCTATTCTTATCCCTCTCCCCCCACTATCCGAACAACAACGAATAGTAGAAGCAATCGAATCAGCTTTAGAAAAAGTAGATGAATATGCTGAAAGTTATAATAGACTAGAACAGCTAGATAAAGAATTTCCAGATAAACTAAAAAAATCTATTCTTCAATATGCTATTCAAGGAAAATTAGTTGAACAAGACCCAAATGATGAATCAGTCGAAGTTTTACTTGAAAAAATACGAGCAGAAAAACAAAAACTCTTTGAAGAAGGCAAGATTAAAAAGAAAGATTTGGACATTTCTATTGTTTCCCAAGGAGATGATAACTCTTATTATGAGGAAGTTCCTTATGAAATACCAAAAAGTTGGGAGTGGGTGAGGTTTTCTACATTGGTTGAAATTGTTAGAGGTGGTTCTCCACGACCAATCAAAGATTATCTTACTTCCGAAGTAGATGGAATAAATT
>NZ_VMLM01000125.1:0-2789 GCF_013276695.1 Streptococcus sp. 4155 | reverse complement strand
AATTTATTCTTTCATTAGTTTGGTGTAGCTCTTTGAGGTATTGGTATCTTATAATCAATGAAAATCAAAGAGCAAACTAGGAAGCTAACCGCAGGCTGTCATTGAGTTCGGCAAGGTGAAGCTGACGTGGTTTGAAGAGATTTTCGAAGAGTATAAAATATTCAGGTGACGCATAGATATAGTTAATTGAAGCTTTGTTTGAAATCTGATAAAATAATGATATTACTAAGTTTTAAAAACTAAAGAAAAGGGAAGATATGATTACAGGCGAATTAAAAAATAAAATCGATCAGTTGTGGGAAATTCTTTGGACAGAAGGAAACGCAAATCCTTTAACAAATATTGAACAGTTGACTTATCTCTTATTTATGAAAGATTTGGATAGTGTCGAGCTTGGACGTGAAAGTGATGCTGAATTTCTAGGGATTCCTTATGAGGGAGTTTTTCCAAAAGATAAACCTGAATACCGTTGGTCAACTTTTAAAAATATAGGAGATGCTCAGGAAGTTTATCGTTTAATGACTCAGGAGATTTTTCCGTTTATTAAAAATCTCAAGGGAGATACAGATGATACAGCCTTTTCACGATATATGCGAGAAGCTATTTTTCAAATAAATAAACCTGCTACGCTTCAAAAGGCAATTTCTATCTTAGATGTTTTTCCAACTAGGGGATTAGATGTAGATTTTGATAATGACAAACAAAGTATTACTGATATCGGAGATATCTATGAATATCTGTTATCAAAATTGTCGACCGCAGGTAAAAATGGACAGTTCCGTACACCTCGTCACATCATCGATATGATGGTTGAGTTGATGCAACCGACCATCAAAGATATTATCTCAGATCCTGCTATGGGTTCTGCTGGCTTCTTAGTATCTGCTAGCCGTTACTTAAAGCGTAAGAAAGATGAATGGGAAACCAATACAGATAATATCAATCATTTTCATAATCAGATGTTTCATGGAAATGATACGGATACGACTATGTTGAGACTTGGGGCGATGAACATGATGCTACATGGAGTAGAAAATCCACAAATCAGTTACCTTGACTCGCTGTCTCAAGATAATGAAGAAGCCGATAAATATACTTTGGTTTTAGCAAATCCTCCTTTTAAGGGCTCACTTGACTACAATTCAACCTCTAATGACCTTCTTGCAACCGTAAAAACCAAAAAAACAGAATTACTCTTTCTTTCTCTTTTCTTGCGAACTTTAAAACCAGGTGGACGAGCAGCAGTTATCGTACCTGATGGTGTCCTTTTTGGTTCGTCTAAAGCTCATAAAGGAATTCGTCAGGAAATTGTAGAGAACCATAAGCTTGATGCTGTAATCTCAATGCCTAGTGGTGTTTTCAAGCCTTATGCTGGAGTTTCAACTGCCATTCTCATCTTTACAAAAACTGGCAATGGTGGTACTGACAAGGTCTGGTTTTACGATATGAAAGCGGATGGCTTAAGTTTGGATGATAAGCGACAACCGATTAGCGACAATGATATTCCAGATATTATCGAACGCTTTCATCATCTTGAAAAAGAAGCAGAACGTCAGAGAACGGATCAATCTTTCTTTGTTCCAGTTGCTGAGATAAAGGAAAATGATTATGATTTGTCTATCAATAAATATAAAGAGATTGAGTATGAAAAAGTTGAGTATGAACCAACAGAAGTCATCTTAAAGAAAATCAATGATTTAGAAAAAGAAATTCAAGCTGGCTTAGCAGAGTTAGAAGAATTACTCAAGTAGGGAGGTGGCTGTATGAAAAAAGTGAAGTTGGGGGAAGTTTGTGAGATTTTATCTGGTTACGCTTTTAAATCATCACAATTTAATGATAACAAAATTGGTCTCCCCTTAATACGAATTCGAGATGTAGAAAGAGGTTTTTCTGATACCTACTTTGAAGGAACTTATTCCGAAGAATATCTTATTAAAAATGGAGACTTATTGATTACAATGGATGGCAGTTTTATATTGAAAAAATGGGAGGGGGATTTAGCGCTACTTAATCAACGTGTCTGTAAAATTAAAATTACGGATAAAAGTGTAGATGAAGGTTATATATCTTGGTTGATTCCTAAATTTTTAAAAGAAATTGAAGATAAGACCCCTTTTGTTACAGTGAAACATCTTTCAGTAGCTAAAATAAAAGATATCTCATTTGTATTGCCTAATAAACTAGAACAAAAGCTAATTGCAAAAAAACTAAATACGATAAGTCAAATTTATGATTTTCGTAAAATTCAATCAGAAAAATTTAACGAGCTCGTCAAATCCCGATATTCCGAGGAGGTGGTTGCATGAAGAAAGTGAAATTAGGGGAATTAGTTTCTATTCAAACTGGTAAATTGGATGCCAATGCTGCAGTTGTCGGAGGTAAGTATCCATTTTTCACAACAGCAAAAGAAATTTTGTGGATTAACGATTATGTTTATGACGACGAAGTCGTTTTAGTTGCAGGAAACGGGGATTTAAATGTTAAGTATTATAAAGGAAAATTTAATGCTTATCAAAGAACTTATATTTTGAGTAATAATTCTAATGTAAAAATGAAATATCTATACTACTTTCTTGATAAGTATATAGAGATTTTGCGCTACCAGTCAATTGGAGGAGTAATAAAGTATATTAAATTTAATAATTTATCAAATGCTCTAGTTCCAATGATGAGTGTTTCTGAACAAGAAAATATTATTCAGAATTTTGAGAAAATAGATTATCTAATTTCAAAAAGAAGTCAGCAATACACGGAATTATCAAACCTTGTAAAATCCCGATTTAACGAGA
>NZ_VMLM01000124.1:465-2555 GCF_013276695.1 Streptococcus sp. 4155 | reverse complement strand
GTGATTGGATATAATAAAATAAATCTAATAAATTCTATTATTATAGCTCTTGGTATGATATTGACATTAATTTTGGTATTATCAAGAGTGTATAGAAAATATTTTTATAGAGACGATGATGACTAAAGTTGTTATCAATAAAGCAGGTTTTGCAACTTCTGCTATTAACAGATTTGCAACTTGGATGTCAATTGGTGATGCAATCACAACAATTTGGGCAAATAATGATATTCATCGCAGAGATCTAAACTTAAACGACTTAAGGTGATTGTAAAATGGGTATGAAAATTGAAAAAATTTTTGTTATTGTATTTTTGGCATTTCTACTAATTTCCTCTGTAACTTTTTTAGCATATGATCATGTTGATGAGGAACTAAAGAAATTAATCATTATGATTAATTTAATATTTTTGATTTTAACCATAGCAATGATAGTTTATGCAAAATTAAAAAAAGATAAGGGTGCTGTAAAATTATGATGCGTAAACTAATTGTTTTCTTACTAATGCTTCCTTTTTTAGGCTTGTGGTTAGAGTTGCATGTCTTAGTGAATAACTTGCCATTGAATTTAGAAATTCCCCTTGATTTTGTTATCAGTATGGGTCTTACTTTCTGTAGCTTGATTTTCTCAAAAATAGTTTTAGACCTAGTATATGCATTGAAAGATGTATACAAGAAAGAAGGTCTTATTACAATTTTTCCTTTTATTTTTACAGGAAAGAAGAAAGTAAATGTGCGATTCTCACCCTATTTTTCATTCCACCGTAAAAGTTTGTCTGCTGATGATTTAAAATCGAGGATTATATGGAGTTTTATTCTTGAAATAGCTATTATTCTAGTATTTATTTTAAAAATTCCTTCTGCCCTCATCGTGCTTACTACAATATTTTTTTGGAATATAATGGATATCAACCATATCGTTTTTAATAAGACGGAATTTCTTTTCAATCAAAATAAATGGCAAAAAGAAGATTCGTTTGACAGGGATTTGAGCAATACTTTAAAGGATAAAATACAAAAATCAGAGCTAAATTATTCTGACTTAATGTGTATTCTGCTGTATGATGCGATTAACCAATCTACCTTTTTAACGGATAGCGAGATCTTTGAGGATATTTTGAAAAAAATCGAAGATTCTCAGAACACCCTTCTGTGTACAGGTCTTGCCGAGTTACTGCTGTATGAGATTTCTATTAGTAACAATAATAACTGGCAAGAAAAGATTGATAAAATTAGAATACGGCTCATCAGAATCAATCAACTAGATTTTTTCTATTATACAAGTTGGTTAAGAAATAATTTTAATTTCTGTATGAATAGAGAGTATGATAAGATAAAATCACGAAGGATATTGATTAGTAATAAGAAGATAATCTAGATTCATACTGTTCGTACAACAAATGAAATAATTTCAACTAATTAGGTTTGCAAATCTGTTCATCTATAGAATATGATTAGGCAAAAAAGTATCTTATCTAGGTAACTAAGTGCTATAAACAAAGTCGATGCTCACTTGTTAGGAAACTATNNAGATGATGTATCTTGATGGCGGAGAACCAATGTCAATTTCGGCCATTGTTGCCTTGGCTATCACAATTGGTGGCGCATCGTATAGCACAGGATATGTGTTAGGAGAAAGAGTCTACTATTCAGGATATAAAAACTCTGATTATCAAAAAAATAAGTGGGGTATTAGGGGAGCAATGCTGGTTGCATTTGGAGCAATAGGTGCAATAGTTATGCTCGGTTTTGAAAATAGATACTATGCTTTGGTTACTGGTAGAGGATAAAATGTTAAGAGTAATAGTAGTTATTCAATCTTTAGTAATAATACTGCTTGCTGTTGCTTTATTATTATCTCGGAAAAACTTTGATTCGTTAAATGTTGTTCTTATAATGATGATCGTATCACAATTGTTGTTATTAGTATATTTGATAAAATTAGGGAATCAGTGATTAGCTGTTATTTGAATTAAGTAAACTGTTAAGCTTCAAGCAGTAACTGGTTTTAAATATTTAAAATAAGATAAAGGAAGGAAGTCTAATTTAGGTAACTAAACAAAGCCTGCGATCACTTGTTAGGAAACTAT
>NZ_VMLM01000124.1:0-419 GCF_013276695.1 Streptococcus sp. 4155 | reverse complement strand
GAAGGGTGGCTTGCCTTGCTTTGTGGAGGTGTAGGTGGTGTCGCAAGCGGAATAGCAGGAGCTATAACTGGAGCGGCAGCTGGTGCAGCACTAGGGACAATAACCTTACCAGTTATTGGTACAGTTAGCTATGCATTCATTTTAGCTACTTGTGGTGCAGCAACAGGTTATATGTCAGGCTATATTACCGGCTATAATTTCGGTAGGATATTGGAAAGTAATTTAGGCTGGGACTAGTTATGAAAGATAAAAAAGTACAACTATTTGCGACTATAGTATTTATTATGAATCTATTATTAGCTATCGTGAGTTTATTTGATACTAGTATTTTTAAGCATGTTTTCCTTATAGTGAGCTATCTGGTAATCATGTTTGCCTTTCTTATCTATATTGTTGCTAATACTCAATGAAAATCAAAA
>NZ_VMLM01000123.1:0-741 GCF_013276695.1 Streptococcus sp. 4155 | reverse complement strand
AATCAAAACCACCAGTGTGAACTGGTGGTTTGTTCTGCGGCTATAAGCCGCTTCTACCGGCCAGGGCCAAAGGCCCACCGAAATAGCTTCCTCGCGCACCACTTTCCCGAGCAGGTGCTAAAGCACCTTAGTTACTTCCTCTTATTTATTTCGCCAGTAAACGGATCTACTGACTCGAATAACGTGAGCTGGTCTGCTACTCTGTCTTCTTGTAATTGATTCTGAATATATTCAGCTATCACTTTCTGATTACGGCCTACCGTATCTACATAATAGCCTCTACACCAAAACTTGCGATTGCCATATTTGTATTTTAAATTCGCATGCTTATCAAAAATCATCAAACTGCTCTTGCCCTTTAAATAGCCCATAAAGGACGAAACACTAAGTTTCGGAGGAATACTGATAAGCATGTGAATATGGTCTGAACAAGCATTCGCTTCATGGATTATTACACCCTTACGCTCACATAAGTCACGTATGATTCTTCCGATACTAGCTTTGTATCTGCCATAAATGATTTGACGACGATATTTGGGTGCAAAAACAATATGATATTTACAATTCCATGTGGTATGTGATAAACTTTGATTATCCTCTCTCATGAGGTACCTCCTGTATGATATGTTGTAGTGGCGGAGAAACCACTTCTATCTTATCATTTTAGGAGGTTCTTTTTGTTACCACGCTAAAAGCTCTATGGAACCACTAGCATAGCTAGTGGTTTTCGGGAGACAACAA
>NZ_VMLM01000122.1:0-4244 GCF_013276695.1 Streptococcus sp. 4155 | reverse complement strand
TTTACCATAGATTTTGAGCCTTCAACACAGATTACTAAGCCAAAAATGCTCTAAATTTTTGAAATTCTAACAAATGCCACTCAACTTCATCATCATCTTTGACTTTCACAATATCTTCCTCAAAATAACATGGAATAAAGATAGTTTTCTTTTGAAACGGTTGTAGGAGGAAAATCTCTCCTACACTATTTTTGATTCTGAGAGAAAATTGCAAAATATCATCTACCAAACTTTCAATTATTAAGATTTTTTGCAGTTTATCTGAATTAGAATCGCAAGGCTTCTCAATAATATAATTGTCGAATTTTTTCATTCTAACTTTCTCTCCACTATTTCTTCCTTTATCAAGAAAAAGTTACCTCAATATTCATAAAGTACAATTCTAAATTAACTCCAATTATTGATTCATGATAATATTTCGATAACTCATCGTGCAATTAAAAACAAGGATTTTTATTTCAGACGATCCATCGTGAACACTTCATCAGCCATCTCCCAAATTGCCGGATTATGTGTTGCGATAATGATTAGCCTATTATCATCTCGAAGAGATAGCAAAATCTCCATAATCAACTGAGAGGTTGCTGGGTCTATTGAAGCTGTTGGCTCATCTGCCAGAATAAAGGGTGGATTCTTTAAGATAATTTTTGCCAAGGCAACCCGTTGCGATTCTCCGCCCGATAACTCAAAGATGCGCTTATCTAGGTCAAGATAAGCCAGGCCGACCTGTTCTAAAGCCTGCTTCTGCCTCAACCGCTGTTCCGACCGACTCAACTTTTGACCAATGAGACCTAGCTTAAGGTTTTCTTCAATACTTTGGTTTTCAATTAAGCCAAAGTTCTGGAAGAGGTAGCCCAATTCGTGACGGAAAAAATCACTCGATTTATAATTGGCCAAGTCTTTACCTCGGTAAAAAATCGTCCCATCATAAGATTCTAATTTCCCAATCATGTTCATCAAGGTTGTTTTTCCGCTACCACTTGAACCAATTAAGGCATAGACTTTTCCAGCCTTAAATGTCATTGAAAGATTCGAAAATAACTCTCGTTCTCCAAAAGATTTACTCACCTGTTTAAGTTCAATCATATTAACCTCCCTTCAAAACAAGCATGGACATCTTGTTTTCTTTCTGCATTTGGACATGTAACTGTAAAAGAGATAGACCAGTAAAGAGTAACAAGACTAAGAAAGCAACTACTATCTCTACCTGAAGAAATACACTCGCAACAAATCCCAGTAAAAACACACCCAGTTGAGCAAAGAGATAAGTGCGATGGATTTCTAAGAACCTGAGACCTGCAATGCGTTTGATAAAAATGGCACGTCTAAATTCTTCAAAGTAGAGCCTATTCATAGTGTTAAACAACAAGATTGAAGTTGCAATCCCAAGCACAGCTCCTGCTAGCATTACCCAATGTTCCCTCTGGATATTATCCAATAATGTGATGTAGTTGTGGTAACCTGTTTGCATTTCTGAGACCCAATTTTCAATGCCTTGTCTCTGGATAAGCTCCTGGGCATCAGACAATTGATTAAAGAGAACGTAGTTCTGTACTGCGTCTATCCAAAACAAAATGGACTGTGGACCAGTTGATTGGGGTGTTATAACAATGACGATCGGATCTTTCAAAAACTGCTGGTAAGAAATAGGGGTCGTATTATACACAAATCGATCCTGACCTGATTCCAAATAACCTACCGTAGCAGTCATTTGCTGTCGTTCATCTTGACTAGACATGCGACTGGTTAAGTCGTCTTCAAAAACAGATTTATAATGTTCTTCCTCTGAACGGAGGTGTTCAGGCAGCAATAAGACAAACTCCCCTACATTAAGGTGATTCATCTTTTGCTTAATAGTTGTATCTACAGGAATGTTTTGACGCTCCAAGTAATGCGGTGTGACGATAAGGACATTGCCATTCGGGCTGTAATCGTGCCATTCTGTAGAGGTTGTCAAGTTTTTGGAGGAAGCCATGCCATTTTGCAAAGTACGGTCAATTAACTGGTGTCTAGATAAGAAAGCCTTTTGTTCTGAAACAGCCAGATCCATCAATTGATACCAAGTTCTGAGTTTCCTTTGAGCTTGTTCATCAAAACCAGGACTCGTTCCTTCACGGCTGATTGATAGGGTAATCAGTTGTCTTTCCTGACTCCAAACCTCTTGTCCAATCCGATGCTGTTGCCAGGCTTGGGAATACTTTAAGCTACTCCCTATTCCCAGCGTTACAATAATAATCGCTAACAGTTGACCGATTAAAATCAAACTAATGATTCCTCTGACAGGCACTTGCCCTTTTATAATCTGCATCAGGTGTATCTTTTTTATCCCAACTGCGAAGAGTTGAGCGAAAAACAGGGAGATCGACAACAAGATGAGATTATAACTGAGCAAGCCTGCTCCTATGGTCATTAGGGATTGCGTTGGAAGCGACAGAATTTTTTGCATAAGAATGGCGAGCACGCCAGCTAAACTGAAACCAACAGCTATCCCTTTCAAATCCTCACCAACTGGTCTAAGGAAAATGGACCACCGTTTCTCTCCTGAAATGAGGCGAATGCCCGATGACCGTAATTGGCTAATTTGACTAATTAAAGTCAGTGCTACAAAGGTTAAGATGAAAATCAATAGACTGATTAACTGAAATCCGTTACTAAAGATAGCCATTAACGTAGATAGTTTAGATGGAATTGTCAGGTGCATGTTAGTCAAGCCAAGTTGACTTAGCTCTTCCCTTAGCAAGTGAATATCTAGGTGTCCATCGAATACAAAATAGTTTGTTTCAACACTACTACTTTGAGCATCTTCTAGATTTTTTTCCTGAAGCCCATCAGGCAACTTTCCGTCCCCAAAGGTCGTATAAGAAAAAACTGTAGTACCTTCTGAGTTAGGATCTTGGTGTTGAATCGCAATAAAGCTATCTGTTTCTTCTGCTAGTTTTTCCAAGCGTGTAGCAACATGCTGAAAAGTTGTTTCAGGGGAAGAATCACGTACAACAACGTTGGGGTAATAATGGGAGACATATGTATCAGTCCAAATGGTAAATACCCAAACAAAGAACAAACTAGCAAGCAGGTTGGATATGAGTATAAATAATTTTTTCATAGTGCATTCCTTATTCTAAAACAGAGGGCAGAAATACTCCTGCCCTCTATAAACTAACAAGCTTACTGAACTATTGATAAAAGAATCTTCTTCAATTATTCTTTACCATCCCGCATCAAATGTAACTTGCTCCCCAAAATTTGTATTAACAAACGCATAGGCCGCACTACGTGCTCCTGCATAAACTGTTTTTTGATTGTTACGTCCATTACTTCCAACATAGGCCCAGTGATACTGTGAACCATGATAATAATTCGAAAATGCTCCCCAATTATTTGGATCATGATGGCCTCCATAGGTCCACTCGCCACCACGGTGAGAAACTGCCAAAACAGGAAGAGCCAAACTAAATGCCAAAACGGCAAGGGATGATGCAACTACTTTTCTAAATTTTAACATATTATTACTCCTCTGAATGAAATATTATGAAAATGAGCGAAATGCAACTATATATTTTAATTAGAAATCTCAGTCTGAATTATAGTATCCTATTTTTTCCTCCTTTCTAACTGCACGTTCCTTTCTACAGGCAGAGACCTAATTTTATAAACCAATCTTAAATACTTTAGATTTTGTAACTCATAATTTTCAACAGTTGGTTAGCTATGAAAGCATTTTATCAAACATCTCCATTCTTATATCTATCTGGTATTGTTACAAGCTCTCATCAGAATACCTTTCTCTAAATAGTTGAATTTTAAAGTAATATAAAATCAATCAGCCTTCCCAACATCAAGACCATTGGACTTCTTTTGCGATTGCACTCGAATCTCCAATTGTTTATTCTTCTGAATAAACTGTTGGTAAGGAATTGTATTACTAAACATAAAAACACCTAGCAATGCAAATGTAACTAATTTTTTAATTCCACGTTTTTTTCTCATGCAATGAAACCCCTTTCTTTTTTCTTGTTTTTATTCTAACAGATATATTTTATTTAGTCAAGTATTTTTATGTAATTTTTAACTTTTTTTTTTGTTTATTACCATAAAGAATTATTTATTCCTTTAACTTACTATTTTGAACTAAAAATTTTATAATGAAATTAAGCAAATAGGAAGGTTTATTATCTTTAATGAATACACTCGCAGAGAAATTCAGATTGAAAAGAAAAGAGTTGAGACTCTCCCAACGACTCGAA
>NZ_VMLM01000121.1:0-1259 GCF_013276695.1 Streptococcus sp. 4155 | reverse complement strand
AAAACAATTGAGTATGAAAGCGTAGTAACAAGGAATCATGAGAAGTCAGCCGAACCCATAGTAGTGAGGAAACTTCTGTAATGGAAGTGGAGCGAAGGGGTGAATACTCAAACAGTCTGGGGAGAGACTGTTTGAGGTCTGTCGCTAGAAAGAGAAAACGACAGATCGAAGTAATCCTACTTTACTTGTGTCTGTAAAACGAGAGGTCTGATAGAACTGGACTCTGTCACGTATTGACTAGATGAAGGTTCACCAATATAAGATATCCCTCAGGCACCAAAACAAGAAAGGAATAGGCACATGTCAAAATTGCTAGATAAGATAGTATCACGCGAAAATATGCTGGAAGCCTACAATCAAGTAAAATCCAATAAAGGCTCAGCTGGGATTGATGGAATGACTATAGAAGAGATGGATAATTATCTCAGACAAAACTGGCGCTTGACTAAGGAACTGATAAAACAGAGAAAATATAAGCCTCAACCAGTTCTTAGAGTTGAGATTCCTAAACCAAACGGAGGCATCCGTCAACTAGGAATTCCGACAGTGATGGATAGGATAATCCAACAAGCCATTGTCCAAGTCATGAGCCCCATTTGTGAATCTCATTTCTCAGATACGAGTTATGGCTTCAGACCAAATAGGTCATGTGAAAAAGCCATCAGGAAGTTCTTAGAGTACTTAAATGACGGCTATGAGTGGATAGTGGATATAGACCTAGAGAAATTTTTCGATAGGGTTCCTCAAGATAGATTGATGTCCTTAGTACATAACATTATCGAAGACGGAGATAGGGAATCCTTGATTCGTAAGTATCTTCATTCAGGTGTTATCATTAATGGTCAACGTCATAAAACGCTAGTTGGCACACCACAGGGAGGAAATGTATCTCCTCTCTTATCCAATATCATGCTTAATGAATTGGACAAGGAATTAGAAAAGAGGGGACTTCGATTTGTGCGCTACGCAGATGATTGTGTGATGACGGTCGGAAGCGAGGCAGCCGCTAAGCGTGTGATGTATTCAGTCAGTCGTTTTATTGAGAAACGGCTAGGTTTGAAAGTAAATATGACCAAGACTAAGATTACCAGACCAAGAGAGCTGAAATACTTAGGTTTTGGGTTCTGGAAATCATCAGATGGTTGGAAAAGTCGTCCCCATCAAGATAGTGTTCGGAGATTTAAGCTTAAATTGAAGAAACTAACACAGAGGAAATGGAGTATAGACTTAACAAGACGTATTGAGCAACTGAATTTGTC
>NZ_VMLM01000120.1:1337-9806 GCF_013276695.1 Streptococcus sp. 4155 | reverse complement strand
TTGTCATCTCTATTTTTATGAGAAACGTGCTAACTGCTAGAAATTATGGTAGAATAAAGTATTAAGTAATCGTGAAAAAAGGATATCTATGCGAAAAGAAATTGCACCTGAATTATACAACTATAACAAGTTTCCTGGTCCTGAGTTTCATTTACACGGGGACAAGGTTGAAACGGAAGGGATCGCTTTTTCCTTGGTGGAAAATATCAAGGATGCCTTTGATGTGACGGCTTTTAATCAGCGTTTTTCAGAAGTCTTAACCAAGTTTGATTATATCGTGGGAGACTGGAGCAACGAACAGCTTCGCCTACGAGGTTTTTACAAGGATGACCGAACAGAAGAAAAACTTGAAAAAATCAGTCGTTTACAAGACTACCTATTAGAGTATTGTAGTTATGGTTGTGCCTATTTTGTCTTAGAAAATGAAGCCCCTAAGCGAGCATCATTTGACAAGAAAATGCGTAAGAAGGAAGAAGAACAGCCTTTTAGAAAAGGAAAGAAACCGACTCAAACAAAACGAAAACCGAATGCAGATAAGAAAAATAGACGTCGTCAGAAAGACCAGCATTCTCAGAAAGAGGACAAGGGACAACGTCATTTTGTCATTCGTCAGAAGTGAGTAGAGAATAAGGAGAAGAAATGAAACCCTCAATTTATAGTTTAACACGTCAAACCATGCAGGAATGGGTATTGGAGCAGGGAGAAAAGAAATTCCGTGCAGATCAAATCTGGGAATGGCTCTATTGAAGAAATGACCAACCTTTCCAAGGATTTGATTGCTAAGCTTAATGACCAGTTTGTGGTCAATCCCTTGAAACAAGGTATTGTGCAAGAGTCTGCTGATGGGACAGTTAAATATCTTTTTGAATTGCCAGATGGAATGCTGATTGAGACAGTACTCATACGTCAACACTACGTTTTATCTGTCTGTGTGACCACTCAGGTCGGCTGTAATATCGGTTGTACCTTCTGTGCCTCTGGTTTGATTAAGAAGCAACGTGACCTCAATAACGGTGAAATCGTAGCGCAAATTATGCTGGTTCAGAAATACTTTGATGAGCGTGGTCAGGATGAACGTGTCAGCCATATCGTTGTCATGGGAATCAGTGAGCCCTTTGATAATTACAACAATGTTTTGAATTTCGTTTGTACTATCAATGATGATAAAGGAATGGCTATCGGTGCTCGTCACATCACGGTTTCAACCTCAGGTTTGGCCCATAAAATTCGTGACTTTGCTGATGAAGGGGTTCAGGTCAATCTTGCCGTGTCTCTTCACGCACCCAACAATGAACTGCGCTCAAGTACCATGAAGATTAACCGTGCCTTTCCGATTGAAAAGCTCTTTGCAGCTATTGAGTACTACATTGAGACAACTAATCGTCGTGTGACCTTTGAGTATATCATGCTTAATGAAGTAAACGACGGCGTAGAACAAGCTTTGGAATTAGCTGAATTGCTCAAGAACATCAAGAAATTGTCTTATGTAAACTTGATTTCTTATAACCCAGTTAGTGAGCATGACCAATATAGCCGTAGTCCCAAAGAGCGCGTGTTGGCTTTCTATGATACGCTTAAGAGAAAAGGGGTCAACTGTGTGGTTCGTCAAGAGCATGGTACAGATAGTGACGCAGCTTGTGGACAATTGCGCTCTAACACAATGAAACGTGACCGCCAGAAGGCAGTCGCAGCGGTAAATCCTTAATGATGAAGAAGACTTATAATCATATTTTGGTCTGGGGAGTCATTTTCTATAGCATTTGCATTGTCTATTTTTGCTTTACTCCTCAAGAACAATCTCCCGTGGGGGTAGAAACTCCAGGTATTCAGCATCTTGGAAGCCTGGTTTTTCTTTTGACTCCTTTAAACTCCCTCTGGAATCTGGGTGAGGTGAGTGATATGGGACAATTATGCTGGATTTTTTTACAAAATATCCTTAATATGTTCTTACTTTTTCCTCTGATGTTCCAACTCCTTTATCTCCTTCCAAACTTGCGGAAAATAAAAAAGGTCCTTCTTTTTAGTTTTCTTGTGAGTCTTGGAATCGAGTGTACGCAATTAATCTTGGACTTTTTCTTTGATTTCAATCGCGTCTTTGAGATTGATGATTTGTGGACCAACACTTTGGGTGGCTATCTGGCTTGGCTCCTTTATAAACGATTATATAAAAACAAGATAAGGAATTAAAATGAGTATTTTAGAAGTTAAAAATCTGAGTCACGGTTTTGGTGACCGTGCAATTTTTGAAGATGTGTCCTTCCGTCTCCTCAAGGGAGAACATATCGGCCTGGTCGGTGCCAATGGTGAAGGAAAATCAACCTTTATGAGTATCGTGACTGGTAAAATGCTGCCAGATGAAGGAAAGGTTGAGTGGTCCAAATATGTGACGGCTGGTTACTTGGATCAACACTCTGTCCTTGCTGAAGGGCAGTCGGTACGTGATGTTCTACGTACAGCTTTTGATGAGCTGTTTAAAGCAGAAGCTCGTATCAATGACCTCTATATGGAAATGGCTGAAGATGGAGCTGATGTTGATGCTCTCATGGAAGAAGTGGGCGAACTTCAAGACCGTTTAGAGAGTCGTGATTTCTATACCTTGGATGCTAAGATTGACGAAGTGGCGCGTGCCCTTGGTGTTATGGACTTTGGCATGGATACGGATGTAACCTCTTTGTCAGGTGGGCAAAGAACCAAGGTGCTTTTGGCTAAACTCCTCCTTGAAAAGCCAGATATCTTGCTGTTGGACGAGCCGACCAACTACTTGGATGCTGAGCATATTGATTGGCTCAAGCGCTATCTTCAAAACTATGAGAATGCCTTTGTCCTTATTTCGCACGATATTCCATTCCTGAACGACGTGATTAATATTGTCTACCATGTGGAGAATCAACAGCTGACGCGTTACTCTGGTGACTACTACCAGTTCCAAGAAGTCTATGCTATGAAGAAATCTCAGCTAGAGGCAGCCTACGAACGTCAGCAGAAAGAGATTGCGGACCTCAAGGACTTCGTGGCTCGAAACAAAGCACGTGTTGCAACACGAAACATGGCTATGTCTCGTCAGAAGAAATTGGATAAGATGGATATTATCGAACTGCAAAGTGAGAAACCAAAACCATCCTTTGATTTCAAACCAGCTCGTACTCCAGGGCGCTTTATTTTCCAAGCCAAGGATTTGCAGATTGGTTATGATCGTCCTCTGACCAAGCCTTTAAATCTTACCTTTGAACGCAATCAAAAGGTTGCGATTATTGGTGCTAATGGTATTGGAAAAACAACTCTCTTGAAGAGTCTCTTGGGCATTATCTCGCCAATCGCTGGGGAAGTGGAGCGTGGAGATTATTTAGAACTTGGTTATTTTGAGCAGGAAGTAGAAGGCGGTAATCGCCAAACTCCTCTTGAAGCTGTCTGGAATGCCTTTCCTGCCCTTAATCAAGCAGAAGTCCGTGCAGCCCTTGCCCGTTGTGGTTTGACAACCAAACATATTGAAAGTCAGATTCAAGTATTATCAGGGGGAGAGCAAGCCAAGGTTCGTTTCTGTCTCTTGATGAATCGTGAAAACAATGTTTTAGTGCTGGACGAGCCGACCAACCATTTGGATGTGGATGCAAAGGATGAGCTCAAACGCGCTCTCAAAGAATATAGGGGATCTATCCTTATGGTCTGCCACGAGCCAGACTTTTATGAAGGCTGGATAGACCAAATATGGGATTTTAATAATTTAACTTAAGAATGAGAGTAAAAGAAATACAGTACCGAATGTGGATACTGTATTTTTTTGGTTTTTAAGATTTAAAATCGTAGTCTTTCACCACTTCGATGCTGTCGATTGTGATAGCAGTAGTTGGCTTGTCTTTTTCATCTTTTTCGGCTTTGGCAATCTTATCTACAACATCCATACCGTCAATCACTTGTCCAAAGACTGGGTGTTTGCCATCAAGGCTAGGGTTTCCCCCTTCTTTATAGGCTTCGATGATTTTCTTTGGATACTTGCTTGTAGGGAGTTTAGCAGAGGTATCTGTAGAGTTTTGGTTGATGAAGAACTGGCTTCCATTGGTGTTTGGTTGACCAGTATTAGCCATAGCAAGAGCACCACGGATGTTATAGAGATAAGGAGTAATCTCGTTTTTGAAACCAGTTCCCTTGTCTTTAGTCTTATCCTTGTCATGCCAGATGGACTGACCACCTGTACCGTCCCCTTTTGGATCTCCAGTTTGGACCATGAAGCCATCGATGACACGGTGGAAGGTAATGCCGTTATAGTAGCCTTCTTTGGCATGAGTGAGGAAGTTTTCAACCGCTAGAGGAGCGAGTTTAGGGAAGAGCTTAATGCGGATATCACCTTGGCTTGTGTGGAGAATCACTTCGGCTTCATCTTCAGCAACTTCCTTAGAAAGTTGCGGGAAATTGGCATTCTCGTTTGTTAAAGCATCGTTTAACTCCTTGGCAGATTGGGCAGCTGCTTTGGAGCTTTCCTCAGCGGCCAAGCTAGAATCTACATAGTCATCACCACGTAGACTGCGTTGGATGCTGCTACACCCAGCTAGGGCTACAGTGGACAGTAAAAGAAGGGTTGCTAGTTTTTTCATTCTGATCCTCTCAAAAATTCATTTCTACCATTGTACCCTAAAAGGAAGTGGATTTCAAATGTTAGTGACAAGACAGTTTAAGAGGAAGCCAACCAAAAATCACTTGATTAGAGATTCTTCTTTGGATGACGGTCGACAATGTCCTGGTACTGTTCCAGTATTTCCTCTCCCTTTGGAGTCAATTTGTAGCCACGAATCGAAAAGTGACAAGCTAATTCTTCTTCTGAAAAATGCTCATGAAGGGCTTGGTCCAAATTTGTAGCCTTCATTTTTAGAAAGTCCAGTAACTCCCTTCTTCTTTAGGATATTCTTTTTTATGGTAGCGTATTAGATGGTCAAGTGAGTAAAAAGCAGTTTCAATGGACAGCATAACCTTTTTCTACCAGAGTTTTGAGATGCTTAGGAGCATCAATGCCATAAGAGTACTCAAAGTATTTAGGGAACCAGATCTTAAGAAAGCTCGTAAAGCATCACAATTAGTAAACGTTAATTCGAAAGAATTACTATATTTTAAAAGAGCACATTTTCAAAGGATTTTTTCTTTTGGCTTCAATTCCTAATTAGTCAATGAACTGAATACTAGGTCTCAAAAAGAATTATGCTTCCTCTTTCTGTCTGAGTTCAAAGAGGTCTTCTACTTTCAGATTAAAAACTTGAGCAATTTTAAGAGCCATTTCCAGCGAAGGATTGTAACGGTTATTTTCCAAGTGCAGAATTGTCTCGCGTCGAATGCCGATGCGGTCGGCTAACTCCTGCTGGGTCATGCCTGTGGACTCACGAACAGATTTGAGATTAGTAATAATATTGCTTTCTTTGGCCATGCTTATCCTCTACGTTCCAAGATAAAATAGACAACCGCAAAAATGCAAATCAAGGCAGCTATGCTAATAAATATCTGACCCATGTAAAGAGTGAGAACCCCCATATACCCAATGATAACTGATAGGATCATCAGTGCGCCTAGTATAAAAACAAACATCAAGCTAGCTGCCTTTGCTAAATTAGCATAAAAGCGTTCGTCCGGAGTTTCCTTGACATTTTTTAAAGAGAAAAAACCAAATAGAATCACTTCAATAACGAGGCCAATT
Source organism: Streptococcus sp. 4155 (assembly GCF_013276695.1). Lineage (NCBI taxonomy): Bacteria > Bacillati > Bacillota > Bacilli > Lactobacillales > Streptococcaceae > Streptococcus > Streptococcus sp. 4155. The sequence continues at coordinate 4,129 of NZ_VMLM01000120.1, read as the reverse complement.
CCCAAAATCCATTCTTTAATACCAGAACTTTCGCTTGGGGTCGTAACCCAAATTCCTACTGTATAAAAAATGCTTGCTGCAAACACAAGTATCGTGTAAAGCTTAGCAGACAAGTCAAAAATAATTTTTCTCTTACCTTTCTGACTCTTATGTAGCCAGCTCGATATAGCTACAATTTGACCTGACACTGAAATACCAGTAATAACTAACTTGGGTTCCCAACTAAGATTAGAACCAAATACAACAATAAAATCAATAAAGAGAGCTACGGCAATCATTGCAATGAGGCCACGCATTTTTTGACTTTTTTTCATGATAGACTCCTTTTTTGTGTTATAAATATATAACACTTAAATTTTATGTTATAAATATATCACATTTAAATTTAGAAAGCAAGAATTTATGTGCCAAGGTGGCAATTATTTGAAAAAATTTTTTAATAAAAGCCCTTGATAGACAAACAACTAAAGAATTCTTTGAAGTAATGCATCGGATTTGGTTTGGATAGTTTCGTTAATAATATTTGATGATAAAGAATTTTTGATGATAAAGAATTTTTGATGATAAAGAATTTTTGATGATAAAGAATTTTTGAAAAATCTAGATACTGTATGAATCTCTACTTTTTTTCTTAGACTGTATAAAGTCTGTCAGAATAAGCTTTGTAGGTGTAGAAGTTAATTTTTACAGAGGTTAAGTAAGGATTTCAGTACACGTCAATAGATGTCAAAATACTGATTTTAAGCGATTTTTGATTTTTGGAAACTCATTATATAGCACTACAAATCAATAAAAACTCTACCTTTTTTAGATAAATATATCATCTGGATATTGAAGTTAAGCCCTGCTATCATTTCGATGGCAGGGCTTTTTAATATTTGGTACACTAACTTCTTATCTATATTTTGGTGGATTTTAAGTTGACATCTACAAAGTTTAATGTTAGAATACATTCAAAAATATATTTGAATGAGGTGTTTTATGATTCAAAATGTTGTTACTTCAATAATCCTGTATTCTGGGACAGCCGTAGACTTACTTATTATCCTAATGTTATTTTTTGCCAAAAGAAAAAGCAGAAAAGACATCATTAACATCTATTTAGGACAATTTCTAGGCTCTGTTAGTCTAATATTGCTAAGTTTGCTTTTTGCATTTGTCTTAAATTATATTCCTAGTAAAGAGATTTTAGGTTTACTCGGTTTGATTCCAATTTTCCTAGGCCTCAAAGTTTTGCTTTTAGGAGATTCTGATGGAGAAGCTATTGCAAAAGATGGTTTGCGAAAAGACAATAAAAACCTGATTTTTCTAGTCGCTATGATTACTTTTGCAAGTTGTGGCGCTGACAATATTGGTGTCTTTGTCCCATATTTTACCACCTTAAATTTAGCGAATTTGATAGTGACTTTACTTACTTTTCTAGTCATGATTTATCTCTTGGTTTTTTCTGCCCAAAAATTGGCACAAGTCCCTTCTGTTGGAGAAACTTTGGAAAAATATAGCAGATGGTTTATTGCCGTTGTCTATTTAGGATTGGGGATGTATATTCTGATTGAAAACAACAGCTTTGACATGCTAAGGACTGTGTTCGGCTAGGAGAAAAAATTATGAAAAAAGATAGTATTTGCCAAGTGAATATTATAAATCAACAAAATGTTACAACCGCGACGAACTACCTTGAAAAGGAAAAAGTCCAAAAATCACTTCGTATTTTATCAAAGTTTACCGATAATAAACAGATAAATATCATCTTTTATCTCCTTGCTGTTGAAGAACTCTGTGTCTGTGATATAGCCTGTTTACTAAATCTCAGTATGGCATCTGCCTCCCACCATCTTCGTAAACTAGCCAATCAAAACATCTTGGACACTAGAAGAGATGGGAAAATTATATATTATTTTATAAAAGATGAGGAAATCAGAGATTTTTTTAATCAACTAGGATAACAACTATTTTTACTACTTTTCCATGATTATAGGGGGATTGTATATGAAATTTTTTGAAGAAAATTATTCACATGAACTACCTACTCGTATCAAAAATTTAAGAAAAAAACACAATATTACACAAAGCGAACTAAGCAATGCAGGTCAAGTTAGTCAAGTTGAAAAGGAAAAGCAACAAGTTACCACTTCAATATTGCTTTATTTGAATACTCAAACCGACTTAGACTATAAAGAAATTATTTTTGGAGATATTGCCAAGCTTGTTGAAAATATGTTTTACCACTGCTTCGGCTCTATTTTATTTAGAGATTTGGAAACTGTAAATAAAAGAATGAATTCTTTGTCGGATGATGACTTAATTTCTATACAATCTAGCTGTCTTAGACTTTCCAAGACATTCGCAAATTTCAATATTCAAAGAAAAAAATTTTTGATTTCTGATGAAACTGAAAAAATTATCCATAATGGCAAAAAGGTCATTAAAAAATCAAAAAAGATAAATCAATTTCAACAACAATGGACACATACGCCGAGTTAGCACCGCAAAGAAAGTTAGAATCTGTTAATCTTTATATCGATAAGATTGCTGAACTAACGCAATAACTACTCTACTATTTACTCTACCTTTTATTATGTAGCATTCTAAAAACATTGATGTACCAACGTTTCTAACAGCTAAAATAGAAATTATTTAATCTTTTACAGACCTAAACTATTCCCCTATTTAGAATCTATTAATTCATATTTTATAAATTAATTAGTAGATATCTTTTTTAAAATCCTTGATATTTCGCTGTTTTTAGTCTAATTGAAATCTATACTTTCCAAACCAGATCTTAAGAAAGC
>NZ_VMLM01000120.1:0-1283 GCF_013276695.1 Streptococcus sp. 4155 | reverse complement strand
CTAGCCGCAGGTTGTTCAAAGAACTGCTTTGAGGTTGTAGATAAGACTGACGAAGTAAGTAACCATACCTACGGCAAGACGACGTTGACGTGGTTTGAAGAGATTTTCAAAGAGTATTATGGTTCACACCATGGGGTGTTTTTTGATGATTTTAAGCAAAATTCATACCATTTAATTGAAAGTTATTTAAATTAGATAAAAATTTGTTTTCTGAAAAAGTGGGAAAACATTGATTTTAAGCGAATTTTGAATCATATTCGAATGGGAGTTTTTAAAATCATGTTTCGGTGGTAAAAGTTCCAAACTGTATTCTCCATAGTAGAATGATATCACCTGCCAGCGAATCATCTGCCAATAAGTCCATATTTCGTTTGGGAACGGGCTTAGGATTTAGGAGCCAAGCATCCAAATCACGTTCAGGAGAGATGAAGGGTTTGACTTGGTGTTCTTTATAAAATATTTCTAAAATACTATTCACGGATAGCCTCTTTCAAACATTTATTTCCTACTTCTAACAAATTTCTAAATGGTTTAAAAATTTTATAGTCTGTCAAGTTTTTTTCTTGACACCTGTTAGAAATCTGCTATAATAGAACATGTGCTAAATAGCTCAGCTATTTCACCGAAATAAAAAATAAGAAAAGAGACTTTAAAAATGGCAGTTAAAATCCGTTTGACTCGTATGGGTTCTAAGAAAAAACCTTTCTACCGTATCAACGTAGCAGATTCACGTTCACCACGTGACGGACGTTTCATCGAAACAGTTGGAACTTACAATCCACTTGTTGCTGAAAACCAAGTAACTTTGAAAGAAGACCGCGTTCTTGCATGGTTGGCTGATGGAGCTCAACCTTCAGATACAGTTCGCAACATCCTTTCAAAAGAAGGCGTATTGAAAAAATTCCACGATTCTAAATTCTCAAAATAAGTTTAAAGTAGGTTGATAGATGGATACGATTGAAAATCTCATTATTGCGATTGTGAAACCCTTGATTTCACAACCAGATGCCTTAACTATCAAGATTGAAGATACACCAGAATTTTTGGAATATCATTTGAATCTTGATCAAAGCGATGTGGGTCGTGTAATCGGTCGTAAGGGTCGCACTATTTCTGCGATAAGAACGATTGTCTACTCTGTCCCAACTGAAGACAAAAAAGTAAGAATCGTTATTGACGAAAAATAAGAAGAGCGGGACAAATGTCTCGCTTTTTTGCGAGGAATAGAAGATGAAATATTTAACGTTTAGACAATTACAAGACTAGTTATACTCAATGAAAAT
>NZ_VMLM01000012.1:321-715 GCF_013276695.1 Streptococcus sp. 4155 | reverse complement strand
GCTTATCGTCAACTGGAAGAAGCTGAACTTGTTGGATGTTGGGCGCATGTGAGAAGGAAGTTTTTTGAATCCACCCCCAAGCAAGCAGATAACTCATCCTTAGGAGCTAAAGGTTTAGCTTATTGTGACCAGTTATTTGCCTTGGAAAGAGACTGGGAGGTTTTGCCAGCTGATGAACGACTACAGAAACGTCAAGAAGAGCTCCAACCCCTAATGGAAGACTTCTTTGCTTGGTGTCGGCGTCAGTCAGTTTTACCTGGTTCAAAACTAGGAAGGGCAATTGAATACAGTCTCAAGTATGAAGAAACCTTTAAGGCCATTTTGAAAGACGGGCATCTGGTCCTTTCCAATAATCTAGCTGAACGCGCCATTAAATCATTGGTTATGGGACGTA
>NZ_VMLM01000012.1:0-251 GCF_013276695.1 Streptococcus sp. 4155 | reverse complement strand
GGTTGTTTTCTCAAAGTTTTGAAGGAGCTAAAGCAACAGCTATTATTATGAGTTTGTTGGAAACAGCTAAACGTCATCAACTAAATAGTGAAAAATATCTATCCTATCTTCTAGAATGTCTTCCAAACGAGGAAACTCTCGTAAACAAAGAGGTTTTAGAGGCTTATTTACCATGGAATAAAGTTGTACAAGAAAAGTGCAAATAAGAAATCTCCAGATTAGGAACTATCCGTGAGTTCTCTAGTCTGGAG
>NZ_VMLM01000119.1:0-1278 GCF_013276695.1 Streptococcus sp. 4155 | reverse complement strand
CTACTATTCAATTTCCAAATGGTATGAATGGTCTGTGGATCTCCTGCGAACGGATTCCACTGGGTATAATGCTTCCCATCTTCTAGGAGATAGGCCTTAAAGCGTGTTCCAAGCATCTGCATTTTATTTTCAGCATTGGTGAGGCGAATAACTTTCTGATCTTTGAGTGTAAAAATATCTAAAATCTCACTACCATTTTTCGAAAAGACAATCAATTCATCAATGCCATTTTTATCCATATCAACCATTGCATAGGTGAAGGCTTGACTGCGTTCTGCCATCCCTGCATAGATATTAGCAGTTAGATTGATATTATCCTTAACCTCTGCCTTATGGTCTAAAATAAATTCATAATCCTTCAAAATGCTGTTATAAGAACTGTAATCTACGCTTGGTTTGGCTTCATCTGTACTCTTGTCTTCACTGCTTCCGCCAAGAATCTTATCTGAAACTGACTTCCAGCTTAAAGTATCTAAAGAAATGGGAGAACCGACCCCAAGATCTGCTACTTCTTGAGCCTCCTTACCCTTTACCAAAGACTGTCCGTCTTCACTAAATTGGTAGTGAGCATAGATGTGACTCGTTGCTGTACCAGCTCCACGATAGAGCAGAGAATTATCTGGCAAGATACCGACTGTCATTCTCTCACCAATCTGGTCTAAACGATTTTCTTGATCAGTCAAACGAATCACTTTTTCGTCTTTCAGCGTACGAATATCAAGTAAACTCTTTTCGCCACTCTTCATTTCAAGAGCAAGCAAGAGTTCATCGACTCCATCATTATTCAAATCCGTCTTGTGATAAACTACATCTGTATAAAAGCCTTGAGAAGACTTCACTTGACTAGCTAGGGGATTGACATCTATACCTTTCGGGAAGGTGCCTTTCGCTACTTTTTCGTAGTCATCCAAAACCTTGTTATATTTGCTGTAATCTATCTCTGGAGTTGCTACTTCCTCGGATGCTGGTTCCGCGCTTTTATTCCAAGGTAGATACTGACAACCTCCTAGAACTAGTGTCAGTGAAAGTGTTGTGGTTAATAGTAACTTTTTCATATTTCTCCCTTATCTAAGAGAAAGGAACCAGCCTGTGCTAATTCCTTTCACTACTTTTATTCTATTTAACCCACTTACCTGAGCCATCTACTTTGTAGCCATCTGGGGTACGTTCGTTGACTGCCATCTTACCATTTGACTTGAGATAGTAGTCACCTACCCATGTGTTACGAGCATAGCTTCCTTCTGATGNNAGGTAATAGTAAGATTTGTAGCTACTATC
>NZ_VMLM01000118.1:0-4215 GCF_013276695.1 Streptococcus sp. 4155 | reverse complement strand
AAATTCCATCGACAGAAACCGTAGAGAAATCTAAGGTAGAGGTAACGCCAGTAGCAGACCCAGCGCATTTAACAGAAGCCGAAAAAGCCAAAGTTAAAGAAGCCGTTTCGAAAGCTAACCCAACAGCCACCAACGTAGTTGTAAAAGACAATGGAGATGTAACTGTCACATTACCAGATGGAACAACTAAAGAAATTCCATCGACAGAAACCGTAGAGAAAAAATCTGGTAATAATAGTACTGATACTAGCAACAGTGGCAACACCAACAATGGAGCTACTACCAACCCTGCTGGCAGCAATAGCAACAGTGTGACACCAGATAACAGAGGCAATACTCCAGCCCCTGGTGTGACAACTGACAATAGTAGCAATACGACCCTTACTACTCCATCGTCTACTGTTGGACAGGCACAAGCAAGCACTTCGACTCAAGAAACGCCAGTTTCTACAAGCACTCCAAACAATTCAGGAACTACAGTGACTCCTAACGAGACTCGTCCTGTTGACAAGTCTGAGCTTGCTCGATTGGTTGAAGGATTGGAAAGTCGTTTGAAAGATTTGGATGATATAGATAGTACAACGCTTGAGTCAGCTAAAGCTCTTCTTACAGAGATTAAACAAGCTCTTAATGACGAAAGTTTGACAGAGTCCGATTTGCGTGATATTGTTAGAAGAGTGAGAGAGGTAATAGACTCCTTAAAAGGTGTGAAAGAAGACCAGCAAAATCAAGAAAAAGATCAGATGAAAGACGATAGTCAGACAACTACTGAATTTTCATATGTAGTAATGATTGGCAGTCTACTTGCCCTTCTTGGGCTCCTTCTCTTCCTCATCGCGCGTCGTAAGAAAGAGTCAGAACTCAAGAAATTGGTCAAGGAACTAAGCAAGCTTGAAGCAGAATTGGATTCTACAAATGTGGATACGAAAGTTCTCGACCAAGCACGAGAAGCTCTCGCTCAAGCAGTTGCTTTCCTAGCCAATGAGAAAGAGTCTGACCACACAGAAGACGAGTTGATTGAGAAACTCAAAGCGATTCTTGCTCAGCTAAGATAAGCGACATGTTGAAATATCGCAGGCGACCATAGAAGTTACTACATTGCTGGATAATGACGATAGGAAAAGTTAGTCGCAAACCTGTAGTGGGAATATACCAGCTTCTAGTGGGGAAGTGGTTCTGGGAACAGGACACCGTCTTTTAAATGGGAATGCTTCCTCCTCTAGTACAAGTAGAAGTCTTTGATGGTAGAGTAAGATAAAGAAGAAACACGAAACAAGTAAGATAGTTCATGAAATGGAACTGAAAATTGCTGGTGTGGACTCTTGAAGGAAGTAATGGATAGAAAGAAGTTGAAAAGCGTCTTTCTATCCATCTTTCTTTAGGAGTTGATGTAAGCGCTCTCTATCGCTTGGTTTTGTCAGATGATTGTGCTCTCCATAACCAACCATACGTATATCATATATAGTAGATTGAAATAAGATATGAACAAAGAGATTGAGAAAGTCAAATTAATTTCTAGAAATATTTTAGAATCCGTAGCCTACTATTCTAGGCTCAATATACTACACTTAAAAAATATTTCTATTGATTAATAGGGATTATTGTGGTATAATCTAGGTAGATTAGAAGTCATCAAAGGTGCAGCAATGTATAACTAGGTGACCTTTTTTCATATAGTGGAGACTGTTAGAATGAATGTTGCCATATTTGAATTAACAAATTTCAAGGAATATATTCCTTGAAATATTGATATAGTTGATAAAATACGATTAGTTTATAATCCTGTGTTAGCACCTACTACGTTAAAAATGGCGATTGAACCTGCACTGACAGAAGAAGAATTGTATCAACATATGAAAGATAAATCTCATTGGGATTTTTCATATAATGTTGATGATGAATTTTATAAAAAGGATTGCGTAGATTTATGGTAAATTGGTTAATCGTCAGTATATTTTAGCTAAGTAAGCCTACTTATTTGATAGTTACCTTAGAAATTTCCTTCAAGAAATATTGGAGAGAATTGAAGTCTTTTTGAAAAAGAGTACCGCTGATGCTCTGACGCTTGGATACCAAAAAACTATTTATATTTTTGAAGACGATGATTTATATTTTTCTGAACAATCTAAATACTGCAAGGATAACCCTAAACGTCAGGATACTGTCTTGAAAACAAAGTATCATTTATCGCGGTTTATTTTTGAAAAACAAGATGATTCCATAGTAAAGAATCAGATTAGACAATATGGTGTTGTGTTGCCTTGGACTGTTTTTCGTTTAATGACATTTGGAAATATATCATCATTTCTTGTCGCCTTACAACCAGGTTATCGAAATAAGGTTGCTGCTTATATTAGTTTGCTCTTGTATAAGGATGATAAAATTCCAGCTAAAATCTTATTGTCCTGGTGTAATGCACTTCGATATCTTAGAAATATATGCTCATATAATGGCAGATTATATGAACGCTTACACCATACCTTACCTGCTCTTCATCATTCTGATAAGGAGTTATTGGAGACAAACTCAGAGAATGATGATAAGACATTATTTATTTATTTTATAGCAATGAGACATCTTATTTTGTCCATGTCCCTAGAAACCCAGAATTTTTGGAATAAAAAATACAAAATTTACTAGAAGAAGGAAGTAGAGAACAAGTTGATTTGAGACACTACGGTCTTCCAGAGGACTGGGTGAACTTATTGACAATTAAGAATAGGATAATCTCTTAGATAGATAATTATTGGAAAGAATAAGATAGTATGGAGGTCTAGTATAAAACAAAATAAAGGGCACAAAACTTTTTTATTCTGTGTTGTGTCTTGAGTGAAACAAAAGGAATAAATTATAACAATGAAAAAAGTTGCTATTATCGGAGCAGGGATTGTGGGGGCAACAGCTGCCTACTACCTCTCGAAAGAAAGTGACCTAGAAGTAACCGTCTTTGACCATGGACAAGGTCAAGCTACCAAGGCCGCAGCAGGAATTATCAGTCCTTGGTTTTCCAAACGCCGCAATAAAGCTTGGTACAAGATGGCGCGCTTGGGGGCTGACTTTTATGTGGATTTATTAGCTGATTTAGAGAAGTCAGGACAAGAAATCGACTTTTACCAGCGTTCGGGAGTCTTTCTCCTGAAAAAGGATGAAACTAAGTTGGAAGAACTCTATCAACTGGCCCTCCAGCGCAGAGAAGAATCTCCCTTGATAGGGAAATTAGCCATTCTGGACCAAGCATCAGCTAATGAATTATTTCTTGGCTTGCAGGGATTTGATCACCTGCTCTATGCTTCTGGTGGAGCGAGAGTAGATGGCCAACTTTTAGTGACTCATTTGCTGGAATCAAGTCATGTCAAGCTGGTCAAAGAAAAAGTGACTCTGACACCGTTAGCATCAGGCTACCAGATTGGTGAAGAGGAGTTTGAGCAGGTTATTTTGGCGACGGGAGCTTGGTTGGGGGATATGTTAGAACCCTTGGGTTATGCTGTGGATGTCCGTCCTCAGAAAGGACAGCTCCGAGATTATCAGCTGGCCCAAGACATGGAATTTTACCCTGTTGTCATGCCAGAAGGGGAATGGGATTTGATTCCTTTTGCAGGTGGCAAATTGTCCCTAGGTGCTACCCATGAAAATGATATGGGATTTGATTTGACGGTAGATGAAATCTTGCTCCAGCAAATGGAGGAGGCAGCCTTACCTCACTATCCAGTTTTAGCTAGAGCGACTTCAAGGGCTGAGCGTGTGGGAATCCGTGCCTATACTAGTGATTTCTCTCCTTTCTTTGGGCAAGTGCCAGAATTGGCAGGTGTCTACGCTGCTAGTGGACTAGGTTCATCAGGCCTCACAACTGGTCCTATTATTGGTTACCACCTAGCTCAATTGGTCAAAGGCAAGGAGTTGACTTTGAACCCTGAAAACTACCCAATTGAAAACTATGTCAAACCGGTAAAAAGCGAATAATACTCAATGAAAATCAAAAAACAAACTAGGAAACTAGCCGCAGGTTGCTCAAAGCACTGCTTTGAGGTTGTAGATAAGACTGACGAAGTCAGTTACATATATCTACGGTAAGGCGACGCTGACGTGGTTTGAAGAGATTTTCATTGAGTATTAAATACTTTTTCCTGATAAAAGAGTAATTGGTAAAAAGTAACCAGTTGTCGCGACTTCCTTGCCTTCGATTTTTTGTAAGAGAAGGTCAACAGTGAGGCAGGC
>NZ_VMLM01000117.1:0-9226 GCF_013276695.1 Streptococcus sp. 4155 | reverse complement strand
GAAGTTTACTTCCGTCGCATCAATCATTACCGTGTCCTCAGAACTGAGAGGAGGTCTTGAAATCGTAAAACCACTTTGAACAAGAGTTACTTCAACCCATTGACTCCGATGGGTTAAGTTGCTTTCGTGGATACCAAAATCAGCCGCAATTTGTTCATAAGTTCGATATTCTCGCACATATTGAAGTCGCCATAAGAAGGTATTCTAGGCTTAATTTAGGTTTTTATCCATCTTTTGCGTGTTTAATTTTTAATACAGCTAACATCTCTTCAAAAGTCGTGCGCTGAACACCAACAAGACGATTAAATTGTGCATCAGTTAGTTGTTTACTTGCTTCATAATTCATAGAACTATTATACCATATTTTGTTTCGCAGGAAGTCTAATAATAATATTTATCTTTCCTATCGAACGCTTTCAATCTTCCAACTATTCCAACCTTTAAACCGTATAGCTCCATGCTGGTCAGTTCGGTAAACTTTGCTATTGATACCTTCCAGTCGTGTCAAAGTTTCCTGATGGGGGAGTTTCGTTCGATTGTTCTTTCCAACTGAGATGAGAGTCATCTCTGGTTTGAGCTGTTCTAAAAAGTCTGAACTTAATGATTTTTTAGAGCCATGTTGGCTAGCTTTCAAAACATCCACTTCTAGGTCAGGATAGTGCTTCAGCATGTCCTTCTCTCCTTTCTCCTCCAAATTTCCAGTGAAAAGAAAGTTTTTATCCAAGAGTTTTCCATACAAAACCAGGGTATCTTCATGATCTCCAATTTTCCTTGGAGATAGGACTTCTAACTGACTTCCAAAAATTGGCAAGTTCTCTCCTGCTGTCACACTGCGCACCTTGGTTTGAGTCGCCTGTAGTTCTGCCACAAATTCCTTCTGTTTCAGACTTCCTTTTGATACTAAAATCTCCCCTACATGAAAAGCCTTGGTCACCTCCAACAAATCTCCAACATGTTCCTTGTCCGTATTTGTCAAAATCAGCTGGTCAATCTTGGCTACTCCTCGACTTTTGAGATAGGGAATCAAGGTTCGCTGGGCATTGCTGGTCGTCGCCTTTTCTTGCCATTTTTCAATTTTCTTATCAGATTCTGCCTTGCCACCTACATCTATGAGAATGGTCTTCCCAGTTACATCCCTTAGGAAAATACTTTCTCCTTGCCCCACATCCAGCATGGTAATTTCATTTTCCAGTGGATGCTTGGTCAAGAAAAAGAGACCCACAATAAGTAAGCTGAAGCCAGCTACTCTTTTGATATTTTTCCTCAAATCATAGACCAAAGCCAAGGAAATTAACAATAAAATTAAAAACCATGCATTAGGTTGTCCAAAGACAAACGGCCTACTTGTCATCTGCGAGACCAAGCGAATCATTCCCTCCAACCATTCAAAGATAAAATTCAGTTGAATGACTGGATAGAGAAAGGAAAGGGCAAATAAGATAGACAAGAGCGGTAAGAAGGTCAAGTCAAATAGAAAGGAAAAGACAAAGGTCAAGAGGATGGACCAAGGTTGAAATTCCGCAAAATAGAAGGATAGAATGGGCAATATGCCCAAGGAGATGACTAGACTTTCACTAGCAACAGCCTTGAGCCCCTCCCCTTCTTTGCTGGTCATGGTCAGGATAAAAGCATAAGCGCAGGACAAGACTCCTCCTGCTGTCAAGAAAAAGTTTGGCATGACAATAAAGAGGAGAAACACTGTCAAGGCAAAATTATCCAAGCCCTTAACCCCATGTTGAGCCAGTAGCTTTTGCAAGAGACTGCGAATAACCGATGCTGAAAATCCAGTTAGTCCCGCATAGATAAGGGAAAAGGGATAAGTCAGCCATTTCAACTTTTCTTGGGTCAAGCCCAATCGCAAGAGAAGTTTCTTAAATCCGTTCATGAAAAAACCTACCTGCATGCCAGATAGGGCAAAGAGGTGGATAATTCCTAGACTGGAATAAAGCTCATTCATCTCCTCAAAGTCGGTGTCCAGATGTCCCAGCAAGAGTCCTGTCATGTAATTGCGCATAGGGTCTGGAAAGTGCGTCTTAATCCAAACCACAGCCTTTCGACGTAAACTGGACAAGTTTTCTCCTATATCCCAACTGCCAATCTTTTGAAGTGACTGGATTGTTTTGATATTGAGAGTCTGGTAAATTCCCTGAGTCTTCAGATAGGCTTGGTAATTAAAGCCACCAAAATTTCTCTGCCCTTCTGACTCCGAAAGCTTCCCTTCTAGTCCTATCTCATGCAGGTCGGTTAAAGCTTGAAAGGCTTCTTTCTCCTCCTCGGACTGGAGTTTATAATAGACTTGAAAAATGCGTCCATCAGCCTTGCCGCGAAAGGACAGACTATCACCATTGACCTTAACAGTGTCAGGCAGAATCCGTACCCTTTCAACAGAATCCGCCAGATTTTGACTCGCTTGGCTCTGTTGCCAATTTTGAAACAGAAACCAGAAGCCAAAGACTCCACAAATCACTAAAACTTTGCCTGTTGATTTCCATGGAAATTGGAAAAAGAGACAGACTAGCAGAAAAACAAAGCCCAACAAAGCAAGATAGGATGCTGAGAAAATAGCGTAATAAAACCAAAGTAACAAAAAACTCAGGTAAATTAGGGGAATGGGGATGTTCTTAATCCACTGTAACATAGTCTTTTAGCTTTTCTATGGTCTTAGCACCAATGCCAGAGACCTTCTTGAGTTCATCAATCGACTTGAATTTCCCATTTGCCTCACGATGGTCTATAATGTCCTGAGCTCGTTTTCCTCCCAGTCCCTTAACCTGTTTAAGCTCTTCCAGACTGGCCTTGTTGAGATTGACCTTCTTTTCCTTGCTTGTTGAAGAAGCTGTCCCCGAACCAGTCTGTTGACTAACTGCTTCTTCTCCCTTAGTAGGAACGTAAACCAGAGCCTCATCACTAACTTTCTGAGCTAGATTGAGCGACTTGCTGTCTGCTTGCTCTGTCAAGCCACCAGCCTTCTGAACAGCATCATTGACTCGACTACCTACAGGCAAGTCATAAATCCCTGGCGATTTGACAGCACCTTTGACATCTACTGTGATTAGATCTTGTTCAAGGGGTTCTTCCTTCTCTTCCTTGTTCACTTCCTTTTCGGATACCAAATCCTTGGAAACAGCTGCAACTTCAGCCTGCAAATTCGTTTCCTTTACAGGTGTTTGTGGAGCTGGCTTTAGCAGGAAAAATCCGCCTACAAGCAAGCCCAGACCAGTACAGATGACGATGATTTTATACTCTTTGATTTTCTCGATAATTGCTTCCATATTTTCTCCTCTCTTAGATTATTCGTAAGAGGAAGAAAAAACAGTCGAAAAATTTCTTTTCAACTGCTTATTTATTTGCAAAATAGTCTTCCTTGGTCAAGACATAATGAACTCTTGTCACGATTCGGCCTTTTTCATGCTGGTCCATACAAGCATAAGCTTCTTCGTGGGAAAAACGCATGCCTGATTTCTCCATGACCTTTCCTGACGCGGGATTAGCCTTATCGTGTAAAGCAACTAACTTATTCATTCCTATCTTCTCAAAAGCTAGCTCAATTACGGCACGATTGGCTTCTGTCGTCAATCCTTGATTCCAATACTTTTTATTGATAATGTAGCCAATAGCTGCCTTCTTAAGAACAGGATCAATCTTGTGCAAGTCAATGGTTCCGATAAACTTGCCGTTATCTTTTAATTCAATCCCCCAGCGTCCCAAGGGATTAGCCAAGTAGAACTGAGCAATATTATTCTTGGTTTCTTCTACATTTTGATTGGTTGAAAAAGTGTAACGTGTATTATCCTTGTCCGAGGCATAGTCAAACATTGCTTCCGCATCATTCAAAGTTACAGGTCTAAGCAACAAACGCTCTGTCTCGACTATGGGATACTGAGCTAGTTTTAAAAAGATTGATTCCATACGTTTCTTCCACTTGAAACCTTTCTAATCTAATATAAGGATATTGAATAAAACATTTAAAAAGCAAACTTATAGTAGATTGAAATAAGATATAAACAAATCAATCAGGAAAGTCAAATTAATTTCTAAAAATGTTTTAGCAGTCACAACGTACTATTCTAGCTTCAATCTACTATAGATTTAGTATTGAGATAACTTTAAGTACAAAAGAACTATCCTTCATATAGAGGTTGAGAATCTAATTCTTCACTCTCTTCTTTTTTAACCTGTTCTGGTTCATAGGCTCGGATAATCTGAGCGACAACTGGGTGGCGAACCACATCCTTGGCTGAAAAATGAACAAAGTCAATCTGGTGAATGTTCTTGAGTTTCTCTTGGGCATCAATCAAACCGGACTTGACATTGCGTGGCAGGTCAATCTGACTGATATCTCCATTGACAATCATCTTAGAATGAAAACCTAAACGAGTCAAAAACATCTTCATCTGCATAATGGTCGTATTTTGCGCCTCATCGAGAATGACAAAGGCATCATCCAAGGTCCGTCCACGCATATAGGCAAGGGGCGCAATCTCAATAATTTCACGCTCCATGAGTCGAGTTGTTTGGTCTTTCCCCAGAATCTGATACAAAGCATCATAAACAGGTCGAAGGTAAGGATCTACCTTCTCCTTAAGATCACCCGGAAGAAAACCTAGACTCTCTCCTGCTTCCACCGCTGGACGTGTCAAGATAATCCTCTTGACTTGCCCACGTTTAAGTGCAGTCACTGCTAAGGTCACTGCAAGAAAGGTCTTCCCTGTACCTGCTGGCCCAATTCCAAAGGTCACATCATGCTGTTTAACACTGTCCACATAAAGTTTTTGACCTAGTGTTTTGACACGGATAGGCTTCCCTGTATTATCCTTGATAATTTCTTCTTCATAAAGGGCGACAAATTTGTCGATTTCATCGTTTTTGACCATGCTAATCGCAGTCACTACATCTGGTGTGCCGACTGTCATTCCACGATTTACCAAAACCATCAAGGCTTGAATAACTTGTCTAGCTTCCTCACAAGCTGACTCCCCCCCCAAGACTTGTACAATCTCTGTACGAGCATGAATCACCACATCAAGCTCTTCTTCCATCAAACGAAGATGGCGCTCATTGGAACCAAAAAGATGAAACAGGTCATCTGGATGACTCAGTTGAATGTCTATTGAATGTTCCTTCAAATAAAGAACCTCTCTAATCCTTTTATTTCTTTTTATTATAGCAAAGGGATGGAGAAATTACTAGCCCAAACCCAATGAATCATGCTAGTGTTCTAAGTATTCTTGCCAGATAGCGTCAAAGTCTCCTAGGTTAAAAGAGAAACTGGCATGTTCTTCCAAAAAGCGACTCACCTCATCAAAATCATCTGTGTGTTTTGGAAAAGCTGATTCTTCAAAGGCTAGGTCTGCTAGGATAGCTTTGGGACTGTTACTTTTAGGATTGCGCTCGGTCATGAGCCAAGTGTAAAATGATTTTCTCATATGTCACCCTAGATCAATTCTGTCCCAAACTGGTCTTGCTTGATTTTACCAGCCTTCATAAGACCACCTAAAACTTTCTTGAACTGACCTTTAGAAATGCCAAAGGTTGCCTTGATGTCATCTGGAGATGACTTATCATTCAAGGTCATGAAACCGCCATTGCTTTCCAAATAAGTCAAAATCATCTGGGCATCATTTTCCAACATTTCAAATGAACGTGGTTTGAGGGAGAGGTTCAGAGTGCGGTCCACTTCGCGGAAACCAATGACACGCGCATCTAAAACTTGCCCTAAACGTGGCTCTGCATAGCGCTCGCTAGGATGGATAAAACCAAGCATGTTATTTTCTGGCAGGTAAACAAAAGTTCCTGACAGCTTGAGGCGGTATACAATGGCTGGCCAGTTTTGGTTCTGCATGTTGTTGTAGGCAGGTCGAGCCAGACGTTGGAAGTCTTCTTGATAAGCCAAGAGTCCCCAGATACGATCTTTCTTGTCCACTTCAAGACGGATGTAGAGTTGATCACCCTTCTTAGGCCAGAGTTCCTTGAGCTCAGGGAGAATATCGAGTGACACAACGATTTCCTTGTCAGGAAGGCCTGTATCCACAAAGACACCCAAGTCTTTACGAACTTCTGTGACACGTCCCCAACCAAATTGGTCCTGAGTGGCAGTCACTTCTAGAGTTGTCAAGCGGAGTTTTTGCTTCATATCCGTGTAGGCAAAACCTTTAACCGTATCCCCTACTGTATGTTGACCTTCTTCCTTGGTAAGAGCATAGGTCTGGCCATCCTTTTGAACAAAGTAAAAACGGTCGTTTTCATCGATGATGAGTCCAACGATAAAACTTGCAAGATTTGTATTCATATTTCCTTCTTTCGAACAAAACTCAGCCAGCAATGCCAACTGAGTTTTTCTGTTTATTTTTAGACTTCCAAGAGTTCTTTCTCTTTGTTGGCAGTCATGTCGTCGATGTGTTTAACAGCATCATCTGTTACTTTTTGAATGTCTTTTTCAAGAGTCTTCAATTCGTCTTCAGTGATTTCTTTTGCTTTTTCTTGTTTCTTAGCTTCATCCATAGCATCGCGACGGATATTGCGGACAGCCACTTTAGCATTCTCACCGACTTTCTTCACTTCTTTAGCAAGGTCACGACGAGTTTCTTCTGTAAGAGCAGGGATAACCAAACGAATTACAGAACCATCGTTAGCTGGTGTGATACCAAGATCAGAAGCGTTTAAGGCACGTTCGATGTCTTTCAATGAAGACTTGTCAAATGGTGTTACCAACAAAACACGCGCTTCTGGAATGGTAATTGAAGCAATTTGGTTAAGAGGAGTTTCTACTCCATAGTATTCTACATGTACACGGTCGAGTAAACTTGCGTTGGCACGACCAGCACGGATACCACCAAATTCACGAGCAAGTGATTGGTGAGACTGGGTCATTCTCTCTTTAGCTTTTTCAATAATTGCGTTAGCCATAATCTTTCTTATTCCTTTTCTTCGATATTATTTGAAACTGTTGTTCCGATATTTTCACCAAATACGACACGTTTGATGTTGCCTGGTTGGTTCATGTTGAAGACAACCAAGTCAATGTCGTTATCCATTGAGAGGGTTGAAGCAGTTGAGTCCATGATACGAAGACCTTTATTGATAACGTCACGGTGGGTCAATTCTTCAAACTTAACGGCTGTCTTGTCCTTCTTAGGATCGGCATTGTAAACACCATCGACCCCATTTTTAGCCATAAGGATAGCATCCGCTTCGATTTCAGCTGCACGAAGGGCCGCTGTTGTATCTGTTGAGAAGTAAGGTGAACCAATTCCGGCACCAAAGATAACGATACGGCCTTTTTCAAGATGACGAAGGGCACGTCCACGGACATAAGGCTCTGCCACTTGTTGCATTGCAATAGCTGTTTGCACACGCGTATCAACACCAACTTGTTGCAATGAATCGGCCATCACAAGAGCATTCATAACAGTCCCAAGCATTCCTGTGTAATCTGCCTGAACGCGGTCCATACCTGCTTCTGCTGCAGGTTCTCCACGCCAGAGATTTCCTCCACCGATAACAAGGGCAATTTCGATACCTAAGCTATGAACTTCTTGAATCTCTTTTGCGATTGTTTGAACTGTTTGGATATCAATCCCTACGCCACGTTCACCGGCAAGGGCTTCACCTGATAACTTGATTAAAATACGTTTATACTTGGGATTCGCCATTTTCACTCTCCTTCTTTTATCCTACCTATTTTATCACAATTTCTAAGATTTTTATAGTATCATGAGCGATTCTTTCAAAAAAATTAGACAGTCAAAAATTCCTCTAAATCGCTGAGGGCACGCTCTGCAATTTTTTCATAACGAGCCTTCTTATCACGGATACGTTCGCCTTCCAACTCCTTGATAATCCCAAAGTTGACATTCATTGGTTGGAAATGTTTGCTGTCGGCATGGGTGATGTAATGAGCTAGACTTCCAATCGCTGTTGTCTCTGGGAAAATAGCCTCACTTTCACCCTTGAAGAGTCGAGCCGCGTTAATACCTGCAACTAAGCCTGATGCTGCGGACTCTACATAGCCTTCCACACCCGTCATCTGACCAGCAAAGAAGAGATTTGGTTGTTTCTTAGAACGGTAGGTCTGCTCCAGAAGATTTGGTGAATCCATGTAAGAATTGCGGTGCATGACCCCATAACGAACAAACTCCGCATTTTCAAGACCTGGAATCATTTGGAAAACGCGCTTTTGCTCTCCCCATTTAAGGTGGGTTTGGAAACCGACGATATTATAGAGGCTACCAGCTGCATTGTCCTGACGAAGTTGAACCACCGCATAAGGGGTTTTAAATTCTCCATCACGAGGACCTGTGTAGTCGTCTGGATACTCAAGACCGACTGGTTTCATAGGACCATAAAGCATAGTTTTAATGCCTCGTTTGGCCATGACTTCGATTGGCATACATCCTTCAAAGTACTTTTCTTTTTCAAAAGAATTGAGCGGTGCTTCTTCCGCATTGACCAAGGCTTCATGGAAATCCATAAACTCTTGCTTGGTCATTGGAGCATTGAGATAGGCTGCTTCTCCCTTATCATAACGAGATTTGAGATAGACCTTACTCATATCGATAGTGTTGACATCGATAATAGGCGCTGCTGCATCGTAGAAATAGAAGCCATCGCCATTATTAAGGGCATGAATCTTTTCAGCCAGGGCATCGCTAGTCAAGGGACCAGTCGCCACAACTGTAATAACATCTGTTGGCAATTCTGTAATTTCATCACGCACCACTTCAATCAAGGGGTGGTTGACCACTTTTTCGGTCACCATTTGAGAGAAACCATCACGATCCACCGCAAGGGCTCCACCGGCAGGAACACGTGTAGCCTCAGCAGATTCCAAGATAACAGAACCCAAGCGACGCATTTCTTCCTTGAGAAGACCAACTGCATTTGTCAAAGCATCCCCACGCAAAGAATTGGAACAAACCAACTCAGCAAAATTGTCTGTTTTGTGCTGAGGAGTCGACTTGACACCACGCATTTCATAAAGTTTAACTGGAATACCACGCTCTGCGATTTGGTAAGCTGCTTCAGAACCTGCCAAACCAGCACCGATAACATTGATATAAGATTGAGACACGACACTAATACCTCTTTGGGAGTGTGAAGTTAAGATTCACATTGAAAAAGCCAATCAGACTTACGAGCTTTCGAGTTTCTTGGCTCAGGCTGAAAAAGTCCATTGGACTTACTTCGCTCTCGAATTTCTTGGCTCAGGCTGAAAAAGTCCCCCAGA
>NZ_VMLM01000116.1:0-824 GCF_013276695.1 Streptococcus sp. 4155 | reverse complement strand
GCTCAAAATCTATGGTAAAAAGTAGCTTTGAAAACGTATTGCCTCCAAAGATTTAGTTAAATAATGATTTAACACAAAAAGAAATTATTGAAGTTCTGGAAAGATGTTGTTTCAGTATTGAGAAAAGGTGGGAAAAACTTGCAATTTTCACAGAGAAAGGATTGTTATAAATCTTGCATAGCTCTCTTGCTTCTATATAATAATTTTTGACTTGTTCTTTGCCAAGGAATTATGTTCCACAATTTCCAACGAGAACGAGCAGGGGAGCTAGTTGGTAACTTGTTTGCCTCTCTTTACAGAGTTCGATAGTCTCAAGAGCTTCTTGGATGGCTTCATTATATTTTTCCTTTGATACTAGGTAGTGAGCGTAATTGTAACGAACTCTGATGTAGCCAAATAAAAACTCTTGATGCTCAAAATTTTTTGTCTGATATAACTCCATCAAATGAGAGTAGTTTGCCTCATATTCTTGTTCAAGACCCACTAAGGAATAGAAATTAGATAGAGTATTCAAGGCCTTTAAATAAATCAGAGTATTTGAAGAGACTTTTAATAATATATTTTCCAATGAAGAAATAGCCTCACACTTACTGTCATATTGATAGAAGTCAATAATAGCTTTAATCCATTCAAGGTAAGTTCGGTCTTCTAGTGTTAGAAAAGTACTTCGTTCAATCTCTATTCTATAAAGATATTCTAAATTGTCATAATTTCTGTCATCTAATAATCGAGCAGATAATTGCTTGAAATTAGAGAGGTTAGATTTAATTTCAATTTGTTCATTAAAAAAATAATCTAATGGCACTTCGAGTCGTTGGGAGAGT
>NZ_VMLM01000115.1:0-5104 GCF_013276695.1 Streptococcus sp. 4155 | reverse complement strand
TATTATACTACAAAATCGGCTTTTTTCAAATAAAATCTTACAAAGACACCGTTATTATTGGCTTTTTGCTTTGTCTTGAAACGTTGATTTTTGAATTTGCTCCCCTTTTTGCTCCCCCTATAGTGCTTTTAGTGCAGTTTCGTAGAATGAGACTGCTTTTTTTGCGTTCTCTTTTGATAGGTGGCTATATATATCCATGGTCATTGATAAAGTGGAATGACCTAGGCGGTACTGGAGTTCCTTGTATGGTATTCCAGAGTTAAGCAAGAGACTAGCGTGAGTGTGACGGAATCCGTGAAAGCCAATGTTAGGAACATCAGCACGCTTAAAATGTGTTTGCAATCTTCTTTTAAGCCTTGAACTGCTAGGATACTCATGAATGAAATCAGAAAATACCACGCTTTCACGTTGCCCTATCTTCCAGGCCTCTTTAGTTTGGCGCAGTTTGTACTGCTTTAGCATGCTAACAGTCGCTTGATCTATATCTATATCCCGATAACTAGCCTTAGATTTTGGGCTATTGATTTCTAGATCCCGATTTAGTGTTTTGGTAATATGCACCACGGCATTATCTAAATCTATATCAGACCAGGAAAGAGCTAAAGCTTCATTGATACGGCAACCAGTAGCCAATAGGAACTTATAGAGCGTTGTCTCATAGTAGTAACGATATCTATCGCTATCTAAATTATCGAGATAACCAAGAAACTTTTTTAGTTCTTGATTTTCAAAGTGCTTTACTTTTTTCCGCTTTGCTTTCTGAGTGTTACGAGGTAAAACCACATCACGCGCAGGATTGGACGGTATAGCCTGCATGGTTACGCCATACTGTAAGATACGTTTGTTTAAAGCGTGTATCTTGTCATAATGTAGAAAAGCCCCTTTTTCCCCTCTATTAGTCTTGTCAGCAAGTTCGTTGATAATTGACTGGATAAGTGGAGTAGTGAGCTTATCGAGCTTGTAAGCCCCAAAAATAGGCAATATATGATTATCAATTAGCTTTCTAACATTGCCTTGAGTGTTTGGCTTAACCGTGTTCTTATAACTTTCTAACCAGAGATTGGCTAATTCTTGATAGTTTTTTATGGTGCTAGCCTTTTGTCTAGTGGATCCTGCTTTTTGAAAAGCTATTTTTTCTTGATTGGCTTTCTGCTTAACTTCCTTTTGTGTCCGACCTGTTACTTTGGTTTTTACTTTCTTTCCTGTTACCTGGTCAACTCCTAGATATACATTAGCACGATAGACTTTACTACCGTCTTTTTTTATAACTTCAGTTATTTTCATGATGATAAACCTTTCTAAAATACATCAGCAGGCAAGCCATTATCAAAAAGGTTTTATATCATGCTAGGGGCTACGAGAACCCCTTATTTTTGGTTTTAAGTAGTCAGACGGTAAATAATACCAGAATAAAAAACAAGGCGGATATGGGGTTAGTATGGGTGTTTTTACATATACGGGTAAATGTTGGAAAATGTCGGATTTTCAAGAATACTGGAAAAAAGCAATTTTCTTCATTTTCTGAGTCCCTAAAAAAGGGGAAGGAAGTTGTTGATAGACAAAGTCAGCGGACTTGCTGAAGCACGCGCTTCATGATTGTTGGACATTGTGGCGCGTGGTATGCTATAGGTCGCTTTTTAACTGCAAGACTGGTATAATGATGTTGTAAATACCTAACCTTTCGCTTATTTTCAGTTAGGTACTATCAGACAAGTTGGCAGTAGCTAGCTTGTCTTTTTGTTGCTATTTTACAATTTTGCTTATTTTTGCGCTTTGGTCTGTAAAATCGGCTTTCTATTCTTCAATTTCCCCTGTTTTTGCACAATAGACCTATGGGTTAGGGTTACTATTGGCGAATATGGGGGATTTTTATCTATATAGGCTTACGACTTTGCTGATGGCGTGATATTAGTCATCGTTATATGATTTATCGAAGAAGATAGTGTATCCGTTATTTTCTAAGAAATCAACAGCTTTAGTAAAGTCTTCATCTGCCACTTTTTCAAATAATTTCTTTTTATTTCCACTGTTTAAATCAGCAGTTAAAAGCATATTGTAAAAATTTTCAATTTCTTCATCGTTTAAAACGATTATATTTGTTTTTAAGAACTTAACAAAATTTCTAAATTTTTTGTTGTTTTGCTTTTCCTTCTTCAATTCAGCTTGATACATTAATTCAGCGAGTAAGTCCCCTTCTTCTGTAAAAGCAAAATCCATTGCCTCTGTACCGGACATTTTAGAAAATTTTTGGCCTAATTCTTTTATTAAGCTAGAGTCATCTTCATACCCCAACAGATACCCAACGCTTACCCCGAAGTAGTCAGCAAGTTGTTGGGCTTTCTCTGGTTTAATTTGGCTTTCTCCGTTTTCCCAATTTTGAAGAGTCCGATAATGAACTCCAATATTTTCAGCTAACTCTTTTTGAGATAGCTTTTTTTCTTGTCTTAATTCTTTCAATCTATTCATGCTTTATCATACCTTTCACAGAAGATTATATACTATATCTTAGAAAAAGTACATTTTTTTTGTGCAAAAATTAAAAAAACAGTTGACAATAGAAAAAATATTGTGTATTATACAAATCAAGCACATAAAAAATGTGCGCACCCCTCCAACCTTTCGCACTTTCAATCTATTCATGGAGGGGGATTTTTTAGAAAGGGGGAAACCTATGAGCAAACTACGAGGCTATCGAGTTATGTTAGGACTAACTCAGCAACAAATGGCGGACAAGCTAAAAATTTCTTTGCAGTCATACAACAACAAAGAATTAGGTAAAACGCCATTTAACGACAAGGAACGCCTAGCGATTAAGTCAATGGTTGCAGAAGTCAAATCAGATATAACCATAGATGAACTATTTTATAGCTAGAAAGGCAGGCAAGCAATGAAGAGGAACTATACAAGGGTCATCGATGAAATGCGAACCACTCACGGGCTGAACTTGGTAGCTATTGGCCAACGAATAGGCATAGACCCCCGAACAGTTGGCAAGTGGGCACAGGGCAAACATAAGCCCAACAAGGAAAGCAGAAAAAGACTAAACAAGTTATACAGAGAGGTCAAGCAAGACATGACAACACAAGTAAGTATTTTTGAAGAAACAACAGACCAAGGGCAACTATTGCAGGTTGTCACTACTACTATTATTCACGGTCAACCATTGGACATCTACGGCAGTGAACAAGAACCGCTATTTTTAGCTAGGGCGATTGCTGAGATGATTGACTACAGCAAAACATCACAAGGATATTATGATGTGCAATCAATGCTAAGAAAAGTAGATGAAGATGAAAAAGTAAAAGGGACGCCTTTGGACGGTACTACGGAAACTTTCCGTAGTGGTCAACAAGTTTGGTTTTTAACTGAGCATGGACTCTATGAGGTGCTTATGAGGTCAACCAAACCAAAAGCCAAAGAGTTTAAAAAAGTAATCAAGCACATTCTGAAAGAAATCCGACTAAACGGCTACTACATGGCTGGGGAACTGGTGGAAGAACCACAGACCACTATAAAAGCCCCTGACACATTGGCAGAGGCAGAGCGGTATTATATCGATACACTAGCCAAAGCCATTGCAGAGGCTCAAAATATGGACGAGAAGAGCCGTCTGACAAGCAAGCTAACCCGATTCATGCAGGAGGTAGAACCACAATGGAACTAGTCTACATGGACGGTAAGAAAGAGCCGTATACTACGAGCGAGATTATCGCTGAATGTGCTGAAGTACAGCACCATACTATTACACGCTTAGTCAGAGACAATAAAGCTGATTTTGAAGCTTTGGGAATACTTGGATTTAAAATCCATAAATTAGATAAGAGAGGGCAACCGAAAAAAATCTATCTTCTGAATGAGCAACAAGCGACCTTGCTGATCACTTATCTAAAGAATACTGCACCAGTTCGTAAATTCAAAATGAACCTGGTCAAAGCTTTCTTTGAAATGCGTGAGGAACTTTCTAAGTTTCGTATGCAGAGGGCGCTAGAAAAGCCAAAAAGAAAAACACTGCATGACAGTATAGAGACTTGGAGGAATGCACCCAAACATGCACACAGCACCATGAACAACTTGCTACTGAAAGCAGTAACTGACAGGAACGCTAAGCAGTTAAGGGAAGAACGTGGGGGCTATAATGGCATTGATAGCTTGACCAGTGACGAGCTGGAGCAATACCAGGCTTTTGAGGATATGGTAATAGCTATGATTGGCTTGAATATGAGTTACCAAGAAATCAAGGCTATGGCATTCAGAAATAAAAATACACGCCAAAGAAGCGCGTGAGAGCAACAAAAAAAGGCTTAGCAATAACCACACCGCAGAGCCTTTAACACTAACACTAAAACGAATTTAACAAAAAGCAGGCAAGCTATTATCAAAGAGGTTTTAGTAAGATTTATACCTAGATTATAGCATAATACAGCGGTTTCCGCTAGTACATTGAAAATAAAATAAGGTACGCTGGGAAGATTTTAAATTTTTTTCGGTTTAGGGGTTGACATTATACCGTGCATAAGTATATAATAAAAAGCACGGGCAAAAGTAAAGGAGTGATATAATGAGCCCAAGAACAGGAAGACCTATAAAGGGGAATGCTAAGCGTGATAAACGATTAGAGGTTAGACTGACAGCAGACGAATATAACGAAATTCAAGAAGTTGCTGACAGTTTGAATATTTCTAAAGCTGACACGATAGTTAAAGGCATTCAACTTTTAAAGTCACAAAAATAAAAGAAGCCTGCTACGTTCTCAACCGACCAAAGCGATAACGTAACAGACTCAGCCCCCACGAATGAGGTACGTAAATATCTTATCATGCGTACTCTTATTTGTCAAACACAGAAATAGAGTGCGCTTTTTGCGTACCCAAAAATGAGGTAAAGAATGGGAAAACAAGTATTTACACAAGAAATACTAAGAAACATACAAGAAGAAAATGGAATCATCACAGTAGACTTAATACTAGACGCTTTACCAACTTGGTCAGAAAAAGCCATCAAGGGACGTTTATCAAATTGGTGTTACCGTAAAGTTATTGACTACAGGGTAGAAGATGGGGAATTTAGTGAGATTTTCCTACTAAGAAGCAAGCAGGAGATAAAA
>NZ_VMLM01000114.1:0-8787 GCF_013276695.1 Streptococcus sp. 4155 | reverse complement strand
CGTCAGCTTCATCTACAACCTCAAAGCAGTGCTTTGAGCAACCTACGGCTAGCTTCCTAGTTTGCTCTTTGATTCTCATTGAGTATCAGTATAGGTTATAAGAATAAGTCTTGTAGGGTTTTGGCAACACCGTCTTGGTCATTGGTCAGAGAAATTTGCTCATCTGCATAAGGGAGTAGCTCTGGATTGGCATTTTTCATGGCATAACCCTTCCCAGCAAAAGCGAGCATTTCGGTATCATTGTATTCATCTCCAAAGGCAATCAAATCTTTTTTGTCGCGATTCATTATCTTGAGCAAGTAGTCCAAAGCAAAGGCCTTGTTGACACCTTTTGGGGTACATTCAAGGATATTGAGCGGACCTCCCCAGGTATTGATAGAAAGTTGATGCTGGTAGAAGGCGTTCATGTCTTTTGCCAAGGCATATTTGTCACTGGCTCTGGTCTGCAAGAGGATACAGTTAGGGTCCTTGGTCACCAATTCAGGCTGGAATTGATCTTCAGGCTGGAAAGCTTCTACACCAAATAGTTTGGGATTGGCAATTTCTTCATTGAGATTTGTAATGTAGAATTTTTTACGATATTCTCCAGCGATAAAATCGGCTTGAATGTCCTCTGAACGTTGAACCATATCTAGCAGATATTTTTTGTTTACAGTCAAACACTTTTCAAAATCCCAAACTTGGTCTGGTAAATGAGTAAGGGATCCGTTGAAGTTAATCATAGGAGTGTCTAAGCCCAGTTCACGGTAAAAATCTTTTGACATACGGTAAGGGCGACCTGTCGTAATAATAACCTGATGGCCTTTTTCAGCAACTTTTTTGATGGTTTTTTTGGTAAAGTCAGAAATTTGACTGTCTGAGTTGAGCAGGGTTCCATCCAGGTCAACTGCAATAATTTTTTTCGTCATATGGACCTTTCTAGTGTGTTTTCAGATAAGATGTCTTCTATTATAACAGAAAGCAGGCAGAAAAGCAGATTCCAAACAAAAAATGAAATTGGATTAATTTCTTAAACAAATCAAACAAAGACATTGAAAAAGTGAATGATAAATGATATAATTCTATTATTGTTCGTAAAAATTAAAAGGAGATTGATGATGGACAAATTATTTAAACTAAAAGAGAACGGTACAGACGTTCGTACAGAGGTTCTCGCTGGTTTAACAACTTTCTTTGCAATGAGCTATATTCTCTTTGTAAACCCACAAATGCTTTCACAAACAGGAATGCCTGCTCAGGGCGTCTTCCTAGCGACGATTATTGGTGCAGTAGCGGGTACCTTGATGATGGCTTTTTATGCTAACTTACCTTATGCCCAAGCACCAGGTATGGGACTCAATGCCTTCTTTACCTTTACAGTTGTATTCGGGCTTGGTTATTCTTGGCAAGAAGCCCTAGCTATGGTCTTCATCTGTGGGATTATTTCATTGATTATTACCTTGACAAATGTTCGTAAAATGATCATTGAATCGATTCCAAATGCCCTTCGCTCAGCTATTTCAGCTGGTATCGGTGTCTTTCTTGCCTATGTAGGGATTAAGAATGCTGGACTTTTGAAATTTACGATTGATCCAGGCAACTATACTGTTGTAGGAGAAGGGGTTGACAAAGCTCAAGCAACGATTGCAGCAAACTCTTTAGCAGTTCCAGGATTGGTCAGCTTTAATAATTCAGCTGTTTTAGTGGCTCTTGCAGGACTTGCCATTACTATCTTCTTTGTCATCAAAGGGATTAAAGGGGGAATTATCCTCTCTATCTTGACAACAACTGTTCTTGCTATTGCAGTTGGTTTGGTAGATTTGTCAAGCATCGATTTTGCTAATAACCATGTTGGTGCAGCCTTTGAAGATTTGAAGACAGTCTTTGGTGCAGCTCTCGGTTCAGAAGGTTTGGGAGCTTTGGTTTCAGATACAGCTCGCTTGCCTGAAACTCTGATGGCCATTCTTGCCTTCTCATTGACAGATATTTTTGATACAATTGGTACCTTGATCGGTACAGGTGAAAAAGTTGGTATCGTAGCGACAAATGGTGAAAATCACCAATCAGCCAAATTGGACAAGGCTCTTTACTCTGATTTGATTGGAACGACAGTCGGTGCCATCGCAGGTACTTCAAACGTAACGACTTATGTTGAGTCTGCTGCTGGTATTGGTGCAGGTGGACGTACTGGTTTGACAGCCTTGGTCGTGGCAATCTGTTTTGTGATCTCAAGCTTCTTTAGCCCACTTCTAGCGATTGTACCAACAGCCGCTACAGCTCCAATCTTGATTATCGTTGGGATTATGATGTTGGCTAGCTTGAAAAATATCCATTGGGACGACATGGCTGAAGCAGTTCCTGCTTTCTTCACATCTATCTTTATGGGATTCAGCTACTCTATCACTCAAGGGATTGCAGTTGGTTTCTTGACTTACACTTTGACTAAGCTTGTCAAAGGTCAAGTTAAAGATGTTCATGTCATGATTTGGATTTTGGATGCCTTATTTATCCTGAACTACATCAGCATGGCCTTATAATAGAATAACCCCGGGGGATTTTCCCCCTTTTTTAATATAAAGGAGATGAATGATGGAAGAGAAAAGTATGTGGAAAGAATTATTGAATCGTGCAGGCTGGCTGTTAATCTTTTTACTGGCGACAATTTTATATCAGATTCCTATAGGGGTTACTGCTATTTTAACTTTAAATGCAGTACCACTGTTACAGTCAGGACTGATAGTTGCTGGTATTTCGATTGTAGTGTTGTCACTATTTATTTTTGGAGCTCGTAAAACGCAATTAGCAAGTTTTAATTTTTCTTTTTTTAGAGCTAAGGATTTGGCACGTTTGGGATTAAGTTATTTAGTCATTATCTGTTTAAATATACTTGGTTCTATCTTGTTGCAACTGTCAAATGAGACTGTGACAAGTAATCAGTCCAAGGTTAACGATATGGTTCAAAATAGTTCTCTGATTTCCAGTTTCTTCTTGCTAGCCTTGCTTGCTCCGATTTGTGAGGAAATCTTGTGCCGTGGGATTGTCCCTAAAAAGATTTTCATAGGCAAGGAGAATTTAGGATTTGTAGTCGGTACGATTGTGTTTGCTTTATTGCATCAACCAAGTAATCTACCTTCTCTTCTTATCTATGGAGGAATGTCAACTGTGCTAACTTGGACAGTTTATAAAACCCAACGTTTGGAAATGTCGATCTTACTTCACATGATTGTGAATGGAGTTGCTTTCTGTTTGTTGGCTCTTGTGGTGATCATGAGTCGGACATTAGGGATTTCTGTTTAAGATTTTTGACAATTGCTTACTTGTTTCTACTGGGAAAAAGATGAATGCAATCGTGTCCATCTTTTTCTTTTTATGGTAAAATAGAGAAATAATATGGTGAAAAGCCTTGAGGGAGTGACCGATATGTCAAGTAAAGCCAATCATGCAAAGACAGCTATTTGCGGAATTATCAATGTAACCCCAGATTCCTTTTCGGATGGTGGTCAATTTTTTGCGCTTGAGCAGGCACTCCAGCAGGCTCGTAAATTGATAGCAGAAGGGGCTAGTATGCTAGATATCGGCGGAGAATCAACTCGGCCGGGAAGTAGCTATGTTGAGATAGAAGAGGAAATCCAGCGTGTTGTTCCAGTGATCAAAGCGATTCGCAAGGAAAGTGATGTTCTCATCTCTATTGATACTTGGAAGAGTCAAGTAGCAGAAGCTGCTTTGGCTGCTGGTGTCAATCTAGTCAATGATATCACTGGTCTAATGGGTGATGAAAAAATGGCGGATGTGGTTGCTAAGGCTGGAGCGAAAGTAGTCATTATGTTTAATCCAGTTATGACTCGACCTCAGCACCCTAGCTCGCTCATCTTCCCTCATTTTGGTTTTGGTCAAGCTTTTACAGAGGAAGAGTTAGCTGACTTTGAAACATTGCCAATCGAAGACTTGATGGTGGCTTTCTTTGAACGAGCACTAGCGAGAGCGGCAGAAGCTGGTATTGCACCAGAAAATATCCTGTTGGATCCAGGAATTGGCTTTGGTCTGACCAAGAAAGAAAATCTGCTTCTTTTACGGGACCTGGATAAACTACATCAGAAAGGCTATCCAATCTTTCTCGGAGTTTCGCGCAAGCGATTTGTCATCAATATCCTAGAGGAGAATGGTTTTGAAGTCAATCCTGAGACAGAGCTTGGTTTCCGCAATCGGGACACGGCTTCGGCTCATGTAACCAGTATCGCTGCGAGACAGGGTGTAGAAGTGGTGCGCGTGCATGACGTAGCTAGTCACAGGATGGCAGTTGAAATTGCCTCTACTATTCGTCTGGCTGATGAAGCGGAAAATTTAGATTTAAAACAATATAAATAAGATGAAAGAATTTGAAAACAATCAGTGGATTGCCCACTATCGGACGGATCAACCGCATTTTGGCTTGGAACGCATGGTGGAACTGTTAGCTTTGCGTGGCAATCCCCATCTCAAACTCAAGGTCATCCATGTCGGAGGAACCAATGGCAAGGGCTCGACCATTGCTTTTTTGAAAAATATGCTAGAAAAGATGGGGATGAGAGTTGGCGTGTTTAGTTCGCCCTATCTCATTCATTATACAGACCAGATTAGCATCAATGGGGAATCCATTCCAGAGGCTAGGCTAGAAGCCCTCATGGCAGACTATCAGTCTTTGCTGGAGGGAGAAGCGGTCGCCAATTTACAGGGCACAACCGAGTTTGAGATTATCACAGCCCTGGCCTATGACTACTTTGCCGCAGAGCAAGTAGATGTGGCCATCATGGAAGTGGGCATGGGAGGACTTTTGGATAGTACCAATGTCTGCCAGCCTATTTTGACAGGAATTACAACTATTGGCTTGGATCATGTGGCCCTACTTGGTGACACCTTGGAGGTCATAGCAGAGCAGAAGGCAGGCATTATCAAACAAGGAACTCCCTTGGTGACAGGTCGTATCGCTCCAGAAGCCTTGGCTGTGATTGACCGCATTGCGGAAGGGAAAGATGCGCCGAGACTTGCCTACGGGGCAAATTATCATGTTAGTCACCAAGAGAGTGTGGTGACAGGCGAGGTCTTTGACTATACTAGCTCTCTCAGACAAGGTCGCTTCCAGACTGGCCTGCTTGGTTTGCACCAGATAGAGAATGCTGGGATGGCCATAGCTTTACTTGATAATTTTTGTCAAGAAGATGGTCGAGAACTAGCAAGCAATGACCGGCTTGGTCAAGCCTTGGAAGAAACAAGTTGGCCGGGGCGTTTGGAAATCGTGTCAGGAGCTCCCTTGATGATTTTGGATGGAGCCCACAATCCCCATGCTATCAAGGCTTTAATAGCAACCTTGCAAGAACGCTTTGCGGATTATCGTAAGGAAATCCTTTTTACTTGCATCAAAACCAAGGCCTTGGAGGATATGTTGGACTTGCTGGGGGGCATGCCAGATACCGAGCTTACCCTGACACATTTTGACGATAGTCGGGCGACTGATGAAAGCGTGCTGGAAGAGGCAGCTAAGTCTAGAAATCTCAGCTACCAAGGTTGGCAGGATTTTCTAGAGCAGAAATTGACAGATAAAAAAGAAGAGAAACAAACAGTTAGGATTGTCACGGGTTCCTTGTATTTCTTGAGCCAAATGAGAGCCTATCTGATGGAGAGGAAGAATGAGAATGGATACACAAAAGATTGAAGCAGCTGTAAAAATGATTATCGAGGCTGTCGGAGAGGACGTTAATCGCGAGGGCTTGCAGGAAACACCTGCTCGTGTAGCCCGTATGTACCAAGAGATTTTTTCAGGTCTTGGTCAAACAGCGGAGGAACATTTGTCAAAATCCTTTGAGATTATTGACGATAATATGGTGGTAGAAAAGGATATTTTTTTCCATACCATGTGTGAACACCACTTCTTGCCATTTTATGGTAGAGCGCATATTGCCTATATTCCAGATGGCCGTGTGGCAGGTTTGTCTAAGCTAGCTCGTACGGTTGAAGTTTATTCTAAAAAGCCACAAATTCAAGAACGGTTGAATATCGAAGTGGCTGATGCCTTGATGGAGTATCTAGGCGCTAAAGGAGCCTTTGTTGTCATTGAGGCGGAACATATGTGTATGAGCATGCGTGGTGTCAGAAAACCGGGCACTGCCACCTTGACGACAGTAGCTCGTGGTCTATTTGAAACAGATAAGGACCTCCGAGATCAGGCTTATCGTTTAATGGGACTATAATACTCTTCGAAAATCAAATTCAAACTACGTCAGCTTCCATCTGCANNTGCGGCTAGCTTCCTAGTTTGCACTTTGATTTTCATTGAGTATAAAAAGAATCCGCTTTGGGCGGATTTTTCTAGAAAGGAATCATTATGGATCAACTGCAGATTAAGGATTTGGAAATTTTTGCCTATCATGGTCTTTTTCCGAGTGAGAAAGAATTGGGGCAGAAGTTTGTTATTTCCGCAATCCTATCCTATGATATGACCAAGGCGGCGACAGATTTGGATTTAACAGCCTCTGTCCATTATGGAGAACTGTGTCAGCAGTGGACGACATGGTTTCAGGAAACAACTGAGGACTTGATTGAAACGGTAGCCTACAAACTGGTGGGACGTACCTTTGAGGCCTATCCTCTTGTCCAAGAAATAAAGCTGGAACTAAAAAAACCTTGGGCGCCAGTGCATTTGCCACTAGATACTTGCTCGGTAACCATTCATCGCCGCAAGCAACGAGCCTTTATCGCCCTAGGAAGCAATATGGGGGATAAGCAAGCAAACTTAGAGCAAGCCGTTGACAAACTGCGAGCTCGAGGTATCCATATTCTCAAAGAGTCCAGTGTCTTAGCGACGGAGCCTTGGGGTGGAGTGGAGCAGGATAGCTTTGATAATCAAGTGGTTGAAGTAGAAACATGGTTGCCTGCTCCAGTGCTATTAGAGATCTTGTTAGCCATTGAGTCAGAGATGGGACGGGTGAGAGAAGTACATTGGGGGCCTCGTTTGATTGATTTGGACTTGCTCTTTGTGGAGGACCAGGTCATTTACACAGATGAGCTTATCTTGCCCCATCCTTACATAGCAGAACGCCTTTTTGTTCTTGAGTCTCTACAAGAAATTGCGCCTCATTTTATCCATCCGACATTAAAGCAACCGATCCGCAACTTGTATAATGCTTTGAAACAATAGAAAAAACTCTAGTTTTCAGTCGTTTGTAACTGAAGGCTAGAGTTTTTATACTCTTCGAAAATCTCTTCAAACTACGTCAGCGTCGCCTTACCGTACTCAAGTACAGATTGCGGCTAGCTTCCTAGTNNTTTTCATTGAGTATTAAAATAGGTCATTTTCTTCTGGGAGTAGGATAGTTTCTCTACCGTCCATGTCTAAAACCAAGACTCTGGGGGGATAAAGAGGGTCAAAGGGATGGTTAAAATCAAAATCAATGGCTGTAGGGAGGTGTTGACTTGAGAAGTGGAAGGTAATTTTTCCTTGGTTATTGAGCAATTGAAACTCGAGTTCTTCTTCCAATTCAAAGACATTTTTTAAGAAGTGGTCAATAATATACCAAAAAGAGTCAATGATGTCATCAGGCAAGCTGGTAACAATGCCAAAACTAGCAGACCGCATGTGGGTATTGGTAAAAGCCATATCTCTGTCCCCTTTCTTTTCCCTTATCATACAGCAAATAGGATTAAAAATCAAGAAAAGGTGATTTTTTGAAAAGGATTTTAGCTACAGGGAAAAATTCCCAAAAATCTACCGAAGTTAATAGGTAAATTCCCAAATTAACTTGATTATATAACTTTCAGTTACTTTGAGAAGTTACCGAAAAATATTTTTCATATCTATTGACTTTTAGGGGTGAAATTTGGTATGATAGTAGGCGGTATTGTTTACCCCATTTGAAAGGCCCCGGAACCTTCCAAATACTTTTCGATGGGAAGGAACACCCATCATCGTAAACAAAAATCGAACTATATATAGGAGAAATCATGAACAAAACAACATTTATGGCTAAACCAGGCCAGGTTGAACGTAAATGGTACGTAGTTGACGCAACTGATGTACCACTTGGACGTCTTTCTGCAGTAGTTGCTAGCGTACTTCGCGGAAAAAACAAACCAACATTTACACCACACACTGATACAGGTGACTTTGTGATTGTTATCAATGCTGAAAAAGTTAAATTGACTGGTAAAAAAGCAACTGATAAAATCTACTACACTCACTCAAACCACCCAGGTGGATTGAAACAAATCTCTGCAGGTGAACTTCGTTCTAAAAATGCAGTACGTTTGATCGAGAAATCAGTTAAAGGTATGCTTCCACACAATACTCTTGGACGCGCTCAAGGTATGAAGTTGAAAGTATTTGTTGGAGCTGAGCACACTCACGTTGCACAACAACCAGAAGTTCTTGACATTTCAGGACTTATCTAAGGAAAGGAACAATAAAGTATGTCACAAGCACAATATGCAGGTACTGGACGTCGTAAAAACGCTGTTGCACGCGTTCGCCTTGTTCCAGGAACTGGTAAAATCACTGTTAACAAAAAAGATGTTGAAGAGTACATCCCACACGCTGACCTTCGTCTTGTCATCAACCAACCATTCGCAGTTACTTCAACTGTAGGTTCATACGACGTTTTCGTTAACGTTGTAGGTGGTGGATACGCTGGTCAATCAGGAGCTATCCGTCACGGTATCGCTCGTGCCCTTCTTCAAGTAGACCCTGACTTCCGCGATTCATTGAAACGCGCAGGACTTCTTACACGTGACTCACGTAAAGTTGAACGTAAGAAACCAGGTCTTAAGAAAGCTCGTAAA
>NZ_VMLM01000113.1:0-12511 GCF_013276695.1 Streptococcus sp. 4155 | reverse complement strand
TCTGTTTTGTTCGCTTTTTGTTTCAATCTGTGTCATTACGATATTTTCATTTAATTGTATATCCCCCAAAAATTTACATTTTTATATGAAGTATTTTAGATAAAAGCAAACGCTAAATCATATCCTCAAAAAAACAGGTTTAGAACATTTGAAAAATCGAACGCTCAGCAATGATAGTCTGTCTGGTGGCGAGAAACAACGCCTAGAAATCGCCCGCGCCCTCTACCATGATAGCCAACTCATCTTAGCAGACGAGATTAAGGCCAATCTTGACTCGGAAAATAGCAGAAAAATTAGCGACTTGCTCTTCTCCCTACCTCAAACAGTCATAGAAGTCATTCACCACTACACAGAAGAGGACTTAAAAAACTACGACCAAGTCATTCACTTAAGCAAAGAAAAGTAATATTCTTCGAAAATCGCTTCAAACTATGTCAGTTTGACCTACAACCCCAACACTTTACTTTGAGTAACATGCAGCTGACTTCCTAGTTTGTTCTTTAATTTTCATTATCCCTTGTTCATTTCCTTGAAATTTTCTGAAAAAAGAGTAAACTGGTATTCAAGAAGTCTATTTCGTGGAGTTTAGGATGAAATTATATGTTCAATTAATGATTCTCTTTGTGATTTCTCTAATCGGAGAGGGGATTTCCAGTTTCTTTCATTTGCCCATCCCAGGCAGTATTATCGGCTTGATTATTCTCTTTCTATCCCTACAATTCAAATGGTTGAGAACTAGGCATGTCAACATGGTGGGGAATTTCTTGCTGGCCAATATGACCATTCTCTTTTTGCCGCCAGCAGTAGGAATCATGGAAAAGTTTGATGTGATTGCTCCCTATCTCCTACCCATTGTTTTGATTGTCTTTTTTGCAGCAGTTGTCAATATTATCCTCATAGCCTTGGTAGTTCAGTTTATCAAACGACGGTTTGAGGGAGATTATGAGAAAGGAGATGCCAAATGAGTGAATTTGTTTCCAATCCCCTATTTGGGCTTGCCCTGTCTATCCTAGCTTATCTAGTGGGGATGTTGATTTACAGACGTTTTCCTCATCCATTGACAACGCCCCTGCTTTTGTCGGCTATTTTTATCATTATTTTTCTTAAGGTGACGGGTATTTCTTATCAAGATTACTACCAAGGTGGGGTTTATCTGAACAACTTGATTGTCCCGTCGACAGTGGCTTTGGGGATTCCGCTTTACAAGAGTTTTCATTTGATGAAGCACCATGCTCGGAGTATTCTCTTTGGTAGTCTGCTAGCAGTAGTTGTCAATACCTCTTTCACAGCCCTTGTGGCCAAAATCTTTGGTATGGACTTTTTCCTAGCCATTTCTCTCTTTCCCAAGTCAGTAACAACCGCCATGGCAGTGGGAATCACAGAAAAATTGCAAGGTCTGACGACCGTGACCTTGGTGGTAGTCGTGGCAACTGGGATTTTAACCAGTGTCATCGGACCAACCCTTTTGAAGTGGTTGAAAATTGACGACCCAGTAGCTGTTGGTCTTTCCCTTGGAGGAACAGGCCATGCAGTTGGAACAGGAACAGCCTTCCGATACGGCTCTGTAGCAGGAGCCATGGGTGGTTTGGCTATCGGTGTCACTGGTATTCTCTATGTCTTTGTCAGCCCCATCGTAGCTAGTTTGATATTGAGTTAATACTCTTCGAAAATCTCTTCAAACCGCGTCAACGTCGCCTTGCCNNTATCCACAACCTCAAAACACTGTTTTGAGCAACCTGCGGCTAGTTTCCTAGTTTGCTCTTTGATTTTCATTGAGTATAAAAAGCAAGGAATTCGAGCAATCTCATTATGGTAGTGACATGGGGGTCTAACTTCTCATATTTATACATTTCTCCAATCAGTTAGTTGATTACAACCGAGATCTTCTATACTCTCCTTATAAGATTTTCGCATAAGATGAAACAGCACACGCTGAAGACGTCTATGTTATTTAGATTTAATGCAATCTTTTCAAAGAGTTTTGATAATCTATATTTCTTATTTAGTTTAGTTGATTTCATATCACTATACTATAATGCTTATCCAAATGATGACACTATCAAAACACCCTATTATTGGATGCTTACGAAACAGATTTTTATACTCTTCAAACCACGTCAGCTTATCCTTAGTGTGTATACGTTACTGACTTGGTCAGTTCCTCAACCTCAAAACTATGTTTCGAGGAGCCTTCCGCTAACTTCCCAGTCTGATTTTTATTAAATATTAACGATACTTTATCACATAAAGAGGCTGGATGAAAAGTCTTCACAATCAAAAAACGCATCCTATCAAGTTGTCCTGATAGGATGCGTTTTTATATTATTGAAATTTTGTTACAGACCGATAAGAGTTCTATCATAATCAATAAATAAAGTGATGGGAAATAAGAATTGCACACCCTGGTTTTGGAATTCAAATCAATTTATAAGAATGTTTTAGAAGCAATATTATCCTATTCCAGATTCAGTTCACTATACAATTGAGTTCTCAAGCAACCTGTTTACATAATGTGTGCATAATTAGGTTCGTGATTCCACTCTTTTTATCTCTAAAAAACCTCGCTTTCGCGAGGCTCTTCTATTTATAAGATAAGGCACGTTTAAATGTTTTCCAAATCCCTAAATCATCTGTTTGAAGGACTAGGCTGGCATACATGCGTCCGATAAATCCTGTTGCTACCACCGCAAAAATCACTGTAATAGCAAGTGAAATCCATGCTTCTACTCCCCCTGCATAGCCATTAATAGTTCTAAATGGCATAAAGAAGGTCGAAATAAAGGGAATATAAGAACCAATCTTCAAGATGAGATTGTCACCAGCTGCACCTAGAGCTGTCACTCCAAAAAAACCACCCATAATCAAAATCATCAAAGGCGACAAGGCTTTTCCTGAGTCCTCAGGACGAGAAACCATAGAACCTAGAAAGGCAGCCAAGACGACGTACATAAAGAGACTGACCAAAATAAAGAACAAGGTATTCAGTGAGAAAGCATCTCCCAAGTGATCCAAAATACCAGACTGAGCCAAGAATGGCAAATCTTTAAAGAGTAGAATGGCTGCCAGACCACCTACCACATAAATCCCGATATGCGTTAAAATCACCAGAAACAGAGCCATCATCCGCGCATAGAAATAGTGACTAGCCCTTATGCTAGAAAAGACGACTTCCATAATTTTGGTGCCTTTTTCACTGGCAACTTCCTGAGCTGTTACACCCGCATAGGTAATCAGAATCATATAAAGAAAGAATCCTAAGGCGCCTGCTGCAATTGTTTGAATAAACTTTTTATTTTCCTTGGCTTCATCAATCTTTTCTGTGAATTGAACTGTCTGCGCTAAGCGTTTTTCCTGCTCTTGAGACAAGGAGGCAGTTGAACGATTAAGCTGATTTTGCAGTTCATTGAGTGTACCTGTAACCTCAAATTTAATTCCATTTTCAAGCGACGTTTCGCCATGATAAACTGCCTTCAAGACACTATCCTCTTGGTCAATAGTCAGATAGCCTTTTAATTTTTCATCTTTAATCGCTTCTTTGGCACTTGCTTCGTCTTTGTAGTCAAAATTAACACCATTTACATTCTTCAGTCCTTCTGCTACAGATGGCACTGTTGTCACTACTGCCACTTTATCATTTTTAGCCATTGAAGAGCCTTGGAGATAAGCAATTCCTCCAGAGATTCCTAAAAAGAGGAACGGTGAAATCACCATAAAGAAGAAACTCCACGATTTGACATGTCTAAGATAGGTTTCCTTGATTACAACCCACACATTTCCCATACTTCCACTCCTGATTCTAGTTTAAAGATTTCATCGATAGTTGGCGCTTGTTGGTCA
The DNA here is from genome assembly GCF_013276695.1 of Streptococcus sp. 4155. Taxonomy (NCBI): domain Bacteria; kingdom Bacillati; phylum Bacillota; class Bacilli; order Lactobacillales; family Streptococcaceae; genus Streptococcus; species Streptococcus sp. 4155. Next base: position 8,674 of record NZ_VMLM01000113.1, on the reverse strand, counting down.
AAGGTTGCGATATATTGCCCTTGAGTCAAGATTGGGAAGAGTTCTCTACCAGCACTCTCATCCTCCAAGATCAATTTCCAACTACCTTGTTTGGTCAAGCTCACCTGTTTGACATGAGGAAGGTTTTCCAATTCTTCCTTGCTTCGTTCACTTGAAACAAAGAGACGTGTTTTCCCGTATTGATTTCGGACATCCTGAACTGGTCCATGCAAGACCACACGGCCATCTCGGATCATGAGAATATCGTCACAAAGCTCCTCGACGTTGGTCATGACATGGTCAGAAAAGATAATGGTTGCTCCGCGCTCTTTTTCCTGAAAAATGACTTGTTTGAGCAATTCTGTATTAACTGGGTCCAATCCACTAAAAGGCTCATCCAAGATAATCAGGTCTGGTTCATGAATCAGAGTAATAATGAGCTGAATCTTCTGCTGATTTCCTTTTGACAGACTCTTGATTTTATCTGTCAGCTTTCCTTTTACTTCCAACCTCTTCATCCATTGAGGGAGTTTTTCTTTGACTTCTTTGGCATCCATGCCTTTTAGAGTCGCCAAGTAGCGAACTTGTTCAAGAACTGTCAATTTAGGCATGAGACTGCGTTCTTCAGGCAGATAACCAATCCGAGCATAGGTCTCCTGACGAATATCCTGACCATCCAGACCGATTTCTCCCTGATATTCTAGGAATTTTAAAATACTATGGAAAATCGTTGTTTTTCCAGCACCATTTTTTCCGACTAGTCCCAAAATACGACCTGGTCGCGCTTGAAAGTCAATACCAAACAAAACTTGCTTGGATCCAAAACTTTTCTCTAGACTTCTTACTTCTAGCATCTTTCACCTCCGAAATTTCTTGCACTCATTATACTCCTTTTTGATAGCCTTTACAATGTTTTTTGTCCATTTTTAGAAGACTATTGCTGTGTAAAATATGGCCTGGAGCACTTTTATACTCAATAAAAATCAAAGAGCAAACTAGGAAGCTAGCCGTAGACTGCTCAAAGTACAGCTTTGAGGTTGCAGATAAAACTGACGAAGTCAGCTCAAAACACTGTTTTGAGGTTGTGGATAGAACTGACGAAGTCAGTAACTATATCTACGGCAAGGCGAAGCTGACGTGGTTTGAAGAGATTTTCGAAGAGTATTAGTGATAAATCCATTATACAGTAGCAAACTTAATTTATACCTTCCGCTCCTCAACTGTCTATTTTTAATCCTGAATTGTTATTTGAGTAACTCCTTTTTCCTCATAAAGTTTTCTTCCTCTAAAACTTCTGGAAAAAAGCGAATAGTTTCAGACAACATTTTTATAAGAAACAAGTTCATCTGTCATTTCAAGAAGGAGTAATCCTTTATCTACTAATGGACGGAACGGAATTCAACCGCTTGTCCGATATGTTTTCTAAGGATTATATAGTAAAATGAAATAAGAACAGGACAAATAGATCGGGACAGTCAAATCGATTTCTAACAATGTTTTAGAAGCAGATGCGTACTATTCTAGTTTCAATCTATTATATCTATTATGCACACCCCTATAGGATCTAATAAAAATCACAACAAGTTCATTCATAGATGGTTACCTAAGCCTAAGGGAACTAAGAAAACGACTACCAAGGAAGTCGCATTCATCGAAAAGTGGATGAACAACTATCCTAAAAAATGCTTGAACTACAAGTCCCCCAGAGAAGACTTCTGGATGACTAACTTGAACTTGAAATTTAGCAATAATTAATTCACCATCTAACTATATTTAGTAATTATTTCAGAACTGATTAATATTAAAATTAACTAACAATTCAAAGGATTCATACTAGCCATAAATTACGTCCATCAGAGAGAGACTCTTACTACTTTTAGATTTTAGTCTTTCTAGCTTCAGAATACATCTAAACTTTAGGGAAAATGACTATTCGAAAGCGCGAATGCCTCAAAATTATCTCAGATAAGCTATTCGAAACTTAGAATGCTTTTAAATTTATGGAATTGCGATTATTCGAAACCTAGAATGCATATAACCTTTAGTTGACAGACCTATTCTAAGTCTCGAAGGGCTATTTACTTTCTATTCCTTATCAAAAAAGACTCATTCTCCCTTTCTCCTCCAAAATATGGTATAGTAGAACTATACTATCTATGAGGAGTTTACATGTCACAGGATAAACAAATGAAAGCTGTTTCTCCCCTTCTGCAGCAAGTTATCAACATCTCATCGATTGTCGGTGGGGTTGGGAGTTTGATTTTCTGTATTTGGGCTTATCAGGCTGGGGTTTTACAGTCTAAAGAAACCCTCTCTGCCTTTATCCAGCAAGCAGGTATCTGGGGGCCACCTCTCTTTATCTTTTTACAGATTTTACAAACGGTCGTCCCTATCATTCCTGGGGCCTTGACCTCCGTCGCTGGGGTCTTTATCTACGGTCACATCATCGGTACTATCTACAACTATATCGGAATCGTGATTGGCTGTGCCATTATCTTTTATCTGGTGCGCCTCTACGGAGCTGCCTTTGTTCAGTCTGTCGTCAGCAAGCGCACCTATGACAAGTATATCGGTTGGTTGGATAAGGGCAATCGTTTTGACCGTTTCTTTATCTTTATGATGATTTGGCCCATTAGTCCAGCTGACTTTCTCTGTATGCTGGCTGCCCTGACCAAGATGACCTTCAAGCGCTATATGATTATCATCATTCTGACCAAGCCCTTTACCCTCGTGGTTTATACCTACGGTCTGACCTATATTATCGACTTCTTCTGGCAAATGCTTTGACACATAAAAAATCCGTTTGGTTTCCCAAGCGGATTTTGTGCTTTATTTTGAAACTTCTTTTGCAAGGACAAAGTTCCCAAGTGTGGCAGAACCATTTCCTGCTACTGCTGGAGTCACGATATAGTCACGCACATCAGGTACTGGTAGGTAACCATTGAGAAGAGATGTAAATTTCTCACGGACACGGTCCAGCATGTGTTGTTGAGCCATGACCCCTCCACCAAAGACAATCACGTCTGGGCGGAAAGTCACTGTCGCATTGACCGCAGCTTGAGCGATATAGTAGGCTTGGACATCCCAAACAGGGTTATTGAGTTCAATATTTTCCCCACGTACACCTGTACGAGCTTCCAAACTTGGACCAGCTGCATAGCCTTCCAAACATCCCTTATGGAAAGGACAAACACCCTGAAACTCTTTTTCAATATCCATTGGGTGTCTAGCCACATAGTAATGGCCCATCTCAGGGTGACCCACACCGCCGATAAACTCACCACGTTGGATGACACCTGCACCGATACCTGTACCGATTGTGTAGTAAACCAAGTTTTCGATACGGCCACCAGCATTATTACGGGCAACCACTTCACCATAAGCAGAGCTGTTTACGTCTGTTGTGAAGTACATTGGCACGTTGAGGGCGCGACGAAGGGCACCAAGCAAGTCCACATTTGCCCAGTTCGGTTTTGGAGTTGTTGTGATAAAGCCATAGGTTTTTGAGTTTTTATCAATATCAATCGGACCAAATGAACCAACTGCAAGACCAGCAAGGTTGTCGAATTTTGAGAAGAACTCAATAGTTTTATCGATTGTTTCGATTGGAGTTGTTGTTGGAAATTGTGTTTTTTCTACAACGTTAAAGTTTTCATCACCGACAGCACAGACAAACTTTGTACCGCCCGCTTCCAAGCTTCCATATAATTTTGTCATGATAAACCTCTTGTTTTTATTTTCTTTATTATAGCATATTTCGAAAGTCTAAATTTCTCTATTTTTTAGATTTTCCTCTGTAAATCTTACCATTCAAGCAAAAACGAACAAACATGTCATTTGTTCGTTTTCATTTAGCTAGGAAAGATTAAGCTTTCACTTCGATAAGAGCATCCCCCTTCGCAACTGAACCTGTTGCGACTGGAGCTACTGAAGAGAAGTCAGCTGTGTTTGTAACGATAACCATTGTTGTATCATCAAGACCAGCTGCAGCGATTTTGTTTGAGTCAAATGTTCCAAGAACATCGCCTGCTTTCACCTTGTCACCTTGGGCAACTTTTTGTTCGAAACCTTCACCGTTCATTGTTACAGTGTCGATACCAACGTGGATCAAGACTTCAGCACCATTTCTTGTTTTCAAACCAAAGGCGTGTCCTGTTGCAAAGGCGATTGAAACTTCAGCATCAGCTGGTGCATAGACCACACCTTGGCTAGGTTTCACAGCGATACCTTGTCCCATAGCTCCACTTGAGAAGACTGGGTCATTGACATCAGCAAGAGCTACAACGTCACCAACGATAGGAGTTACAAGTGTTTCATTTTGAAGAGCTGCTGGAATGTTACCAGTTGTTTCTTCTTGGACCAAACGTTCTGTCGCTACTTCAGTAGCAACTTCTTTTTCATCCTCATAACCAAACATGTAAGTAAGAGCAAAACCAAGTGCAAATGATACAGCTACCATAAGAAGGTATTGGGCAAGTTGTCCGTTACCAACATAAAGCATTGTACCAGGGATGATGGTGATACCACTACCATTACCAGCAAGTCCAAGGATAGAAGCCAATCCACCACCGATTGCACCAGCAATCAATGAGAGGAAGAATGGTTTACGGAAGCGCAAGTTCACCCCGAAGATAGCAGGCTCTGTAATACCGAGGAAGGCAGAAAGAGCAGCTGGGAAAGCAAGTGTTTTTAGTTTTGGATTTTTAGTTTTAACACCAACCGCAACAGTTGCAGCACCTTGAGCTGTCATAGCAGCAGTGATGATAGCGTTGAATGGGTTAGCATGGTCAGCAGCAAGCAATTGAACTTCAAGCAAGTTGAAGATATGGTGCACACCTGACACGACGATCAATTGGTGAACCCCACCAATCAAGAAACCACCAAGACCAAATGGCATACTAAGGATCGCTTTTGTCGCGATAAGGATGTAGTTTTCAACAACGTGAAAGACTGGTCCGATGACAAATAGTCCAAGGATAGACATAACCAAAAGTGTCACGAATGGTGTTACCAAAAGGTCAATGACATCTGGAACGACCTTGCGGACAGCTTTTTCAAATTTAGCTCCGACAACCCCGATGATGAAGGCTGGAAGAACGGAACCTTGCAAACCAACAACAGGGATGAAACCAAAGAAGTTCATAGCTGTTACTTCACCACCTTGAGCAACTGCCCAAGCGTTTGGAAGTGAGCCAGAAACAAGCATCATACCAAGAACGATACCAACGGCAGGGTTACCACCGAATACACGGAAGGTTGACCAAACAACCAAACCTGGCAAGATGATGAAGGCTGTATCTGTCAAGATTTGTGTGTAAGTTGCAAAGTCTCCTGGAAGTGGCATTTCAAGAGCAATGAAAAGACCACGCACACCCATGAAGAGACCTGTCGCTACGATAACTGGGATGATTGGAACGAAAACGTCACCGAAAGTACGGATAGCACGTTGGAACCAGTTCCCTTGTTTAGCAGCTTCTGCTTTCATGTCATCTTTAGATGATGTTGGTAAACCAAGTGCAACAACTTCATCGTACATTTTGTTTACTGTACCAGTACCAAAGATGATTTGGTATTGACCTGAGTTAAAGAAAGCACCTTGAACTTTTTCCAAGTTCTCAATCACTTCTTTATTGATTTTTCCTTCATCTTTGACCATGACACGAAGACGAGTCGCACAGTGAGCTACACTGTTGACATTTTCACGTCCACCCAAGGCATCGATGACTTTTTTTGCAATTTCCTGATTGTTCATTTGCAAAAATCTCCTTATATAACATTTTGTTCTTGTTTGAAAGCGATTTTATTCGCCCTACGACTATTATTTTATCATGTTTTAGAAATATGTCAAGCGTTTTGCAGAAAAAATATTCTATCCACTTAGTTTGCTCGCTTTAGATTGATTGATTTTGACTGTTTTATTAGGTGTTCCTTAAAAAAATAAGTTTAAAATCTTGGGTGAAAAGGATTTTGCTTCATTTTCTTTCAATTTTTTGTAGATAGATGATTGATTTTCTGCTTTTAATTTGTGATAAACGTTTGACAGTTTTTTCTCTTTTTTAACATAAAAGGCTTGCATTTTTTATCGAAAACGGTTACTATTAAAAGTGATAAGATTTTTGGAGGAATGAATGAATGGAATGGACAACTGAGCGTCGTTACAGACTTTATCAAGATTGGACGCAAGAAGAAATTCAACATATAAAGGAAAATATGGCTCAATCTCCATGGCATACTCATTACCATGTTGAGCCAAAAACAGGACTTCTAAACGATCCAAATGGCTTTTCCTACTTTGATGGGAAGTGGGTTGTTTTTTATCAGAACTTTCCTTTTGGTGCAGCCCACGGTTTGAAATCTTGGGTGCAGTTGGAAAGTGAGGACTTGATTCACTTCACAGAAACTGGAGTCAAAGTTTTGCCTGATACTCCATTAGATAGCCACGGTGCCTACTCTGGTTCTGCCATGCAGTTTGGCGATAACTTGTTTCTATTCTATACAGGAAATGTCCGTGATGAAAACTGGATCCGTCAACCCTACCAGATCGGCGCTTTGATGGACAAGGATGGCAAGATTACCAAGATTGACAAGATCTTGATTGACCAGCCAGCAGACTCAACTGACCACTTCCGTGACCCGCAAATTTTTAACTTCAAGGGCCAATACTATGCTATCGTCGGTGGACAGGACTTGGAGAAAAAAGGCTTCGTCCGTCTCTACAAGGCTGTAGACAACGACTATACAAACTGGCAAGCCGTTGGCAACCTTGACTTTGCTAACGACCGTACTGCCTACATGATGGAATGTCCAAATCTGGTCTTTGTAGGGGAGCAACCTGTCCTTCTCTACTGCCCACAAGGATTGGATAAAAAAGTTCTAGACTACGATAACATCTTTCCAAATATGTATAAAATTGGTGCTTCCTTTGACCCTGAAAACGCCAAAATGGTAGATGTATCTCAACTTCAAAACATGGACTATGGTTTCGAAGCCTATGCAACTCAAGCCCTCAACGCTCCTGATGGACGTGCTCTAGCTGTTAGCTGGCTTGGCTTGCCTGATGTTTCATATCCATCTGACCGTTTTGACCACCAAGGAGCCTTCTCTTTGGTCAAGGAACTCACTATCAAAGACGGCAAACTCTACCAATACCCAGTCGCAGCTATCAAGGACCTTCGTGCTTCTGAAGAAGCCTTCTCAAATCGTGCCCAAACTAGGAACACTTACGAACTCGAACTCAACTTGGAAGCCAATAGCCAGAGCGAGATTGTCTTACTTGCTGATAAAGAAGGCAAGGGACTTTCCATCAACTTTGACCTTGTAAATGGTCAAGTGACAGTGGATCGTAGCCAGGCTGGAGAACAGTATGCCCAAGAATTTGGGACAACTCGTTCTTGCCCTATCGAGAATCAGGCTACTACTGCTACAATCTTCATCGATAACTCTGTCTTTGAAATTTTCATCAATAAAGGAGAAAAAGTATTTTCTGGTCGTGTCTTCCCACATGCGGACCAAAATGGTATCCTGATCAAATCTGGAAACCCAACTGGAACTTACTATGAATTAGATTATGGTCGCAAAACTAACTGATGTCGCCAAACTTGCAGGCGTCAGCCCTACTACCGTTTCTCGGGTTATCAATAAAAAAGGCTATTTATCAGAAAAAACCATTCAAAAGGTTAATGAAGCCATGCGGGAATTGGGTTATAAACCCAACAACCTAGCTCGTAGTCTGCAAGGAAAATCGGCTAAGTTAATCGGCTTGATTTTCCCAAATATTTCCAATGTTTTCTATGCAGAATTGATTGATAAGCTGGAGCACCAACTTTTTAAGAATGGTTACAAGACCATCATCTGCAACAGCGAGCATGACTCTGAGAAGGAGCGTGAATACATCGAAATGTTGGAAGCCAATCAGGTGGACGGCATCATTTCGGGTAGTCACAACTTGGGAATCGAAGACTACAATCGCGTGACGGCACCAATTATTTCCTTTGACCGAAATCTGTCACCAGACATTCCAGTCGTTTCCTCTGACAACTACGCTGGTGGAGTTCTTGCTGCCCAGACCTTGGTTAAGACAGGTGCCCAGTCTATCATTATGATTACAGGGAATGACAATTCCAATTCGCCAACTGGACTACGCCACGCTGGTTTTGCATCCGTACTCCCCCAAGCTCCTATTATCAATGTTTCCAGTGACTTTTCTCCCGTCAGAAAAGAAATGGAAATCAAGAATATCTTGACTCGACAAAAGCCAGATGCGATTTTTGCTTCGGATGATTTGACAGCTATTTTAGTCATTAAAATTGCTCAGGAACTGGGAATTTCTGTACCAGAAGAGCTCAAGGTCATCGGTTACGATGGTACCTACTTTATCGAAAATTACTACCCTCAACTGGCTACTATTAAGCAACCCTTGGAAGAGATTGCCTGCCTCACTGTTGACCTTCTCTTACAAAAAATCGAAGGCAAGGAAGTCGCGACAACTGGTTACTTTTTACCAATTACTCTTTTATCAGGAAAAAGTATTTAATACTCAATGAAAATCTCTTCAAACCACGTCAGCGTCGCCTTACCGTAGATATATGTAACTGACTTCGTCAGTCTTATCTACAACCTCAAAACCATGTTNTACTACTCATCTANTTTCAAAAGGNATTNTAGNNNATCTCCGANTAACGATGNNCGTTNTCAC
>NZ_VMLM01000112.1:0-11474 GCF_013276695.1 Streptococcus sp. 4155 | reverse complement strand
TGATGAAGAGATGTTCATCTCGGTACACCTTTATACTCTTCAAACCGCGTCAACTTCACCTTGCCGTAGGTATGGTTACTGACTTCGTCAGTTCTATCCACAACCTCAAAACAGTATTTTGAGCTGACTTCGTCAGTTCTATCTACAACCTCAAAACAGTGTTTTGAGCAACCTGCGGCTAGCTTCCTAGTTTGCTCTTTGATTTTCATTGAGTATAAAATGCCAGAAAAAGAGCATAAAAGAGTACACAAAAAGAGACAAAAACAAGATCTACTAAATAAAGGTTTTTTATTTGATAGGCTTAGTTGTTCATGTCTCCCTTACCTCCGAGTATTGGTATCTTTATACTATACTTTTAAGGAAATTTTGTCAACAGAAAACTGGAAATTCCAAGCTCTAAAATACGAGTGATAAGCATTAGTACCGAGTTCTTTGTCTTCCATAGGGGCATCCTCCTTGCTCTGATGTAGTATAGCACTAAAAAACAAAATATCATAGTGGACATATTAAAAACTTGAATGTTAATTACAAAGTTTGGTGGGTTGATTTGTAGGCTTTTCATGGTATAATCAAGAGAGTAAATCTTTATGGAGGAAGTATGAAATTAAATATTCAAGAGATACGCAAGCAGTCTGAAGGCTTGCATTTTGAACAAACGTTAGACCTAGTCGCAGACCTGCGTGCACGTAATCAAGAAATTTTAGATGTAAAAAATATCCTTGCAGTTGGGAAAGTACAGTACGAAAACCGTATGTATTTCTTAGATTATCAACTATCTTATACCATTGTTCTTGCTTCAAGTCGTAGTATGGAGCCAGTTGAGTTAGTTGAATCTTATCCAGTAACGGAAGTTTTCATGGAAGGTGCAACTAACCAACTAGATCAGGAAGTTTTAGACGATGACTTGGTCCTGCCTATCGAAAATGGAGAACTTGACCTTGCTGAGAGCGTGTCAGACAATATCCTACTAAACATTCCTATCAAGGTCTTGACGGCTGAAGAAGAAGCTGGCCAAGGATTTGTTTCAGGAAATGACTGGCAAATCATGACAGAAGAAGAATACCAAGCTCAACAAGCAGTTAAGAAAGAAGAAAACAGTCCTTTTGCTGGTTTACAAGGACTATTTGATGGAGACGAATAATGGTTTTGTCAAAAAAACGAGCACGAAAGGTGCTAGAAGAAATCATTGCTCTTTTTCCAGATGCCAAGCCCAGTCTTGATTTCACTAATCATTTTGAACTCTTGGTTGCGGTCATGTTGTCAGCCCAGACGACGGATGCAGCGGTAAATAAGGCTACGCCAGGCCTCTTTGCTGCCTTTCCAACGCCACAAGCCATGTCTGTTGCAACAGAGAGTGAGATTGCTTCACACATTTCTCGACTGGGACTGTATCGAAATAAGGCTAAATTCCTTAAAAAATGTGCCCAACAGTTACTAGACGATTTTGATGGTCAAGTCCCTCAAACACGTGAGGAATTGGAGAGTTTGGCAGGTGTTGGTCGCAAGACAGCCAATGTTGTTATGAGTGTAGGATTTGGGATTCCAGCCTTTGCAGTGGATACTCATGTGGAGCGTATTTGCAAACACCACGATATCGTCAAAAAATCAGCGACACCACTTGAGGTGGAAAAGCGGGTCATGGATATCTTGCCGCCTGAGCAGTGGTTAGCAGCTCATCAGGCCATGATTTATTTTGGAAGAGCCATTTGTCATCCTAAAAATCCAGAGTGTGACCAGTACCCACAGTTATATGATTTTAGCAATTTGTAAGATGGAAAATCGAAAGTTTTTGCTTGATTTTAAGCTTACTTTGTGCTATAGTAATTGATAACTAAATATTCCTTTAAACTTGTCCCGTGAGGCAGGCAAGGAGCGCGATAAAGTAGAAGGGTGAAGTCTATACTGTGTGCAGTAGGGCTTGCTTAGCTATACATTTCAAGTCTCCTTGTTTAAGGAGACTTTTCTTTTTGGAGGTTTGTCATGAAGACAAAAGAAGTTGTAGACGAATTGACCGTCAAACGAGCGATTACGCGTATTACTTATGAGATTATTGAACGCAACAAAGATTTGAATAAAATCGTCTTGGCTGGTATTAAAACTCGCGGTGTCTTTATCGCCCATCGTATCCAAGAACGTTTGGAGCAACTAGAAAACCTTTCAGTTCCGGTTGTGGAATTGGATACTAAACCCTTCCGTGATGATGTTAAAAGTGGAGAAGATACTTCTTTGGTTTCTGTCGATGTGACAGACCGCGAAGTTATCTTGGTGGACGATGTGCTTTATACAGGTCGTACCATCCGTGCTGCTATTGATAATATTGTAGGTCATGGTCGTCCTGCGCGCGTAAGTTTAGCAGTTCTAGTCGATCGTGGACATAGAGAATTGCCAATCCGTCCAGATTACGTTGGGAAGAATATCCCAACCAGTCGTTCTGAAGAAATCATCGTAGAGATGGCAGAACTTGATGGTCAAGACAGAGTTCTGATTACTGAAGAAGCTTAGAAAGCTAAAGGAGTGGCCATGTCAGAAAATCAACAAGCATTGAACCATGTGGTGTCCATGGAAGACCTCACTGTCGATCAAGTGATGAAATTGATCAAACGAGGGATTGAGTTTAAAAACGGAGCTCAGCTTCCTTATGAAAACCACCCGATTGTTTCCAATCTTTTCTTTGAGGATTCTACACGGACGCATAAGTCCTTTGAAGTGGCAGAGATTAAACTGGGGCTGGAACGACTTGACTTTGATGTGAAGACTAGTTCAGTCAATAAGGGTGAGACACTTTATGATACCATTTTGACTCTGTCTGCTTTAGGAGTGGATGTCTGTGTGATTCGCCACCCTGAGGTTGACTACTACAGAGAGTTAATTGCTAGTCCCACGATTACGACTTCCATCATCAATGGTGGAGATGGTTCGGGACAACATCCTAGCCAGAGCTTGCTTGATTTGATGACTATTTATGAGGAATTTGGCCACTTTGAGGGTCTCAAGGTTGCGATTGCAGGTGACTTGGACCATTCACGCGTTGCCAAATCCAATATGCAGATTTTGAAACGCTTGGGAGCTGAACTTTATTTTGCTGGACCTGAGGAATGGAGAAGTCAAGAGTTTGCAGACTATGGACAGTTTGTAACCATTGATGAAATCATTGATCAGGTGGATGTCATGATGTTTCTCCGTGTGCAACATGAACGCCATGATAGCGGAGCAGTCTTTTCAAAAGAAGACTACCATGCCCAACATGGCTTGACTCAAGAACGTTATGACCGTTTGAAAGAAACAGCAATCCTCATGCACCCAGCTCCAGTCAACCGTGATGTAGAAATCGCAGACCACTTGGTTGAAGCACCAAAATCACGGATTGTCCAACAAATGACCAATGGTGTCTTTGTTCGAATGGCAATCTTAGAATCCGTACTGGCGAGTAGAAACGCCAACTAAAACACAAGACGTTAAAAGACGCCAGTGAGCGTCCACGAGAGGTGAAAATATGACAAAAAGACTTCTAGTATTAGAAGATGGTACAGTTTTTGAAGGCAAGGCCTTCGGAGCAGATATTGATGTAACTGGTGAAATTGTCTTTAATACAGGCATGACCGGCTACCAAGAATCCATTACAGACCAGTCTTATAATGGACAAATCTTGACCTTTACTTATCCTTTGGTGGGAAATTATGGAATTAACCGTGATGATTACGAATCCATTATTCCAACTTGTAAGGGAGTTGTTGTTTTCGAAGAAGCACGTAGAGCTAGTAACTGGCGCAACCAAATGACCTTGGATGAATTTTTGAAAGCCAAGAAAATTCCGGGTATTTCAGGGATTGATACACGTGCTCTTACCAAGATTATCCGTAAGCATGGTACGATGCGTGCAACCTTGACCCATGTTGGGGACAGTATGGACCATGTGACGGACCAGCTCCAAGCAACAGTCTTGCCGACAGACAATATCAAGCAGGTTTCTACTAAAACTTCGTATCCAGCTCCAGGAGTTGGTTTGAGCGTAGTGCTAGTGGACTTTGGTCTCAAGCACTCAATCTTACGTGAACTCTCTAAGCGCAACTGTAACGTGACAGTCGTTCCTTATTCAACAACGGCTGAAGAAATTCTCCATCTCAACCCTGACGGAGTTATGTTGTCAAATGGACCGGGAAATCCAGAAGATGTTCCCCAAGCACTGGATATGATTCGTGGTGTACAAGGAAAAATTCCAATTTTTGGTATTTGTATGGGGCATCAACTCTTTGCAATGGCAAACGGGGCTAAGACTTACAAGATGAAATTTGGACACCGTGGATTCAACCATGCGGTACGCGAAATTGCTACAGGACGTGTGGATTTTACAAGTCAAAACCATGGTTATGCAGTTAGCCGTGAGGATTTGCCAGAGCATTTGATTATCACCCATGAAGAAATCAATGACAAGTCAGTTGAAGGTGTGCGTCACAGATACCAACCTGCTTTCTCTGTTCAATACCATCCAGATGCAGCCCCTGGTCCACACGACGCTAGCTACCTATTTGACGAGTTTATCGAGATGATGGAAGCTTTTAAACAATCAAACTAAGAATGAGTAAAAGCTCGTCGGAGAATTTATGTAACTGAACACGGACGGAAAGCTCGGAATTTAGAGAAACCAACTTGGATTGTCAATCCTTCCTTGGTTTCCTAAAATTCAATCGCTTTCTATTCGTCCTTTGTATCTTATTTAATGGAAATCTGAGAGTTGCCGAATAGAAAGGCAGGTCGTTTCTTTTAGTCGCTATCAGGCGAACTAAAAACTCCCTGCACTAGATTTTTTACCGAAAAATATCGTTTCGCTAAAAAATCGTCGGAGAATTTATTTAATGTCGCTCAGTGAGGCGACGAATAGAAAGGAGAAGGGTGGTCCGTATTTGCTGAACTGAATACGGGCTACGGACGGTGCTAAAAAGATAGTTATTCCTAGAACTGACAGTTCTTCGTCATAACTCCTATTTTAGCTTTGTCCGCTTGACGCCCTTAATATCTTATATATGCCTAAACGTACTGATATTCAAAAAATTATGGTGATTGGTTCTGGTCCGATTATTATTGGTCAGGCTGCTGAGTTTGACTACGCTGGGACCCAGGCTTGCTTGTCTTTGAAAGAGGAAGGTTATGAGGTGGTTTTGGTTAATTCAAACCCTGCAACCATCATGACGGACAAGGAGATTGCGGACAAGGTTTATATTGAACCGATTACACTTGAGTTTGTGACACGTATTCTTCGTAAGGAGCGTCCAGATGCCTTGCTACCAACACTCGGTGGTCAAACAGGGCTTAATATGGCCATGGAATTGTCTAAAAATGGTATCCTAGATGAGCTTGGTGTTGAACTTCTGGGTACTAAACTATCTGCCATTGATCAAGCGGAGGACCGTGACCTCTTTAAACAATTGATGGAAGAGCTCAACCAACCAATTCCAGAATCTGAAATTGTCAACACAGTCGAAGAAGCTGTTGCCTTTGCAGCGACAATTGGTTACCCAGTTATCGTTCGTCCAGCCTTTACCCTTGGTGGTACTGGTGGTGGTATGTGTGCCAACGAGGAAGAATTGCGTGAAATCGCTGAAAATGGTTTGAAATTATCACCTGTGACCCAATGTTTGATTGAGCGTTCGATTGCAGGTTTCAAGGAAATCGAATACGAAGTGATGCGTGACTCAGCTGACAATGCTTTGGTTGTTTGTAACATGGAAAACTTTGACCCAGTCGGAATTCACACAGGAGATTCCATTGTATTTGCTCCTGCGCAAACCATGGCAGACTATGAAAACCAAATGCTACGTGACGCGAGCTTGAGCATCATTCGTGCCCTTAAGATTGAAGGGGGATGTAACGTTCAGCTGGCCCTTGATCCACACAGTTTCAAGTATTATGTCATCGAAGTAAACCCTCGTGTGTCGCGTTCTTCAGCCCTAGCATCTAAGGCGACAGGGTATCCGATTGCAAAATTGGCTGCTAAGATTGCAGTAGGTTTGACCTTGGATGAGGTCATCAACCCAGTTACAGGTTCAACCTATGCCATGTTTGAACCAGCCCTTGACTACGTGGTTGCCAAGATTCCTCGTTTCCCATTTGACAAGTTTGAAAAGGGTGAACGCCGTCTCGGTACACAAATGAAGGCGACTGGAGAAGTCATGGCAATCGGTCGTAATATCGAGGAATCTCTTCTCAAGGCCTGCCGCTCCCTTGAAATTGGGGTGCACCACAATGAAATACCTGAACTTGCAGCAGTTTCTGATGATGCCTTGATTGAAAAGGTTGTCAAAGCCCAAGATGACCGTCTCTTCTACGTATCAGAAGCAATTCGTCGTGGCTACACACCTGAAGAAATTGCAGAGCTTACAAAAATCGATATTTTTTATCTGGATAAACTCCTACATATCTTTGAAATTGAGCAGGAATTGGGTGCTCATCCACAAGATCTAGAAGTCTTGAAAACAGCTAAACTTAATGGCTTCTCAGACCGTAAGATTGCGGAACTTTGGAAAACAACTGCTGATCAACTTCGTCAACTTCGCTTGGAAAACAAGATTGTTCCAGTTTATAAGATGGTCGATACCTGTGCTGCGGAGTTTGATTCTGAAACACCATATTTCTATTCAACCTATGGATGGGAAAATGAGTCTATCAGATCTGATAAAGAATCTGTACTTGTCCTAGGTTCAGGTCCAATCCGTATCGGTCAAGGGGTCGAATTTGACTATGCAACGGTTCACTCAGTTAAGGCTATCCAGGCAGCTGGTTATGAAGCTATCATCATGAACTCAAATCCAGAGACTGTTTCAACAGACTTCTCGGTATCAGACAAGCTTTACTTTGAGCCATTGACATTCGAAGATGTTATGAATGTCATCGACTTGGAGCAACCAAAAGGGGTTATCGTTCAGTTCGGTGGTCAAACAGCTATCAACCTTGCGGAGCCATTGGCAAAAGCAGGTGTGACCATCCTTGGTACACAGGTCGCTGACCTAGACCGTGCTGAAGACCGTGACCTCTTCGAGCAAGCTCTCAAAGAATTGGACATTCCACAGCCACCAGGACAAACGGCTACCAATGAAGAAGAAGCAGTTCTTGCAGCACGTAAGATTGGTTTCCCAGTCCTTGTTCGCCCATCTTATGTACTTGGTGGACGCGCCATGGAAATCGTAGAAAATGAAGAAGATCTTCGTTCTTACATGCGTACAGCGGTTAAGGCTAGTCCAGACCACCCAGTTCTTGTCGATTCTTATATCGTTGGTCAGGAGTGCGAAGTTGATGCCATCTCAGATGGTGAAAATGTCCTTATCCCAGGTATCATGGAGCATATCGAACGTGCTGGTGTCCACTCAGGTGACTCAATGGCTGTTTACCCTCCGCAAACCTTGTCTCAAAAGGTGCAGGAAACCATCGCAGACTACACCAAACGCCTAGCAATCGGCCTCAACTGTCTTGGAATGATGAACATTCAGTTTGTTATCAAGGATGAAAAAGTCTACGTTATTGAGGTCAATCCACGTGCCAGCCGTACCGTTCCATTCCTTTCTAAGGTAACTAATATTCCTATGGCTCAAGTAGCGACCAAGCTCATTCTTGGTCAAAACCTTGAAGAACTTGGCTACCAAGATGGACTTTACCCTGAAAGCACTCGCGTTCATATCAAGGCACCTGTCTTCTCCTTTACCAAACTAGCTAAGGTAGACAGCTTGCTCGGTCCTGAGATGAAATCAACAGGTGAAGTTATGGGTTCTGATACGACTTTGGAAAAAGCTCTCTATAAAGCTTTTGAAGCTTCTTACCTCCACTTGCCAACCTTTGGTAATGTTGTCTTTACCATTGCTGATGATGCAAAAGAAGAAGCCTTGGACTTGGCTCGTCGTTTCCAAAATATTGGCTATGGAATCCTCGCGACAGAAGGGACAGCAGCCTTCTTTGCTAGTCATGGATTGCAAGCCCAACCTGTTGGTAAGATTGGTGATGACGATAAGGATATTCCAAGTTTTGTACGCAAAGGAAGAATTCAAGCTATCATTAACACAGTAGGAACAAAACGAACTGCTGACGAAGATGGTGAGCAAATTCGTCGTTCAGCTATTGAACACGGAGTGCCTCTCTTCACCGCCCTAGATACAGCTAACGCCATGCTTAAGGTACTTGAAAGTCGTAGTTTTGTCACAGAAGCAATTTAAATAGAAAAAAGAGAAGGTGTAACGATCTTCTCTTTTTTGTTATATTTTTTCTTGTAAACTACTGCTTAATCAGTTTTTGCGATAAGCTTTAATGCTATGACTATACCACTCTTGCATTTCTTTTGATGGTGGTGTCATATAATCGCCATACATCTGGGTTAAAAATTGGTCATATTTTTTGGGAACAGGCAACATACGGCCCTCAAACTCAGTTAAAATGAGTTCTTTAAAGGTATCAACTGGGAAGATTTCTTTCATCCCTTCCTTACCGATCCCAACTCCTCCTTCATATTGAGGAGTGTTGGTTACAGCATTTTTGACTAGTTGATCAATTTTCTTGTAAAAGTAGCGAGGATTGACAAATCGGAGGGCGTACCAGCTACATAATCTTAGAAAATCTTTTAGTTTGCTATCACCGTGAACTGCTCGTGATTTTTTGATATAAGCTAGTTGACGAAGAGCCACATACTTATAGCTCTTGTCGACAATGCTCAAGTCTGTAAATCGATCAATTGGGAAGACATCGATGAAAAGGCTGGTATCATGACGCTTGTACTTAACATGGTCTTCTATAACAGTAGAAGTGTCCAAAATCGATGCGAAATTATGGAAGTACCAAGAAGATGTATCGTAGGAAAGAACCTTGTAGCGAGGGTGATTTTCTTCTTCAATAATCTTCAGTAAACGCTCATAATCCTCACGATAAAGGGAAATATCAATATCATCATCCCAAGGAATCATACCTTTGTGGCGGATGGCTCCAAGCATGGTTCCATAACTGAGAAAATAAGGAATATCATGTTTCTTACAAGTCTCATCAATATAGTCCAGCAGGGCTAGTTGAATTTCTTTAATTTCTTTTTTTTCTAAATATTGCATCCTAATCCTCCAATTTATAAGCGTGAAATTCATGACTGTAGAAGCGTTTTTCTTCTGGTGGTAGGGTCATATAATCTCCATAAAATTGTGTCAAAATAGTATCAAATTTTTCAGGTGCAGGAAGGCTTAAATTCTCAAAGGGTAAATCGATTGTTTTATCAAAGGTACCACTTGGGAAGACTTCCTTTTCCTTAAATTTTGAAGGGATAAAGGCCATATACTGCCCATTTTCACGACTATATTTTTGAATTTCTTTCTCGATTTTATGTGCAAAATAACGAGGAGAAACCGGTCGAAGGAGCAACCAAAAGGCTGTTCGTATCCAATCTTTTAAAAGGCTATCCTTATAGACAATATTTTTATGTTTACTGAAAGACAGAAGTTTGAAGCTTTCCAGTTTATAACAAGTATCAATGACCTTAGGATCATCAAAGCGATCCATAGGGAAAATATCGATAAAAACACCAGACTCATAGGTTTTTGTATTTCGAGTATCAATAATTTTAGTCGTACTGTCGGTTATCTTGATAAAGTTGTTAAAGTAGTTCTTATCAGTTTCTAAGGATAGGAGCTTATACTTGCTTTTTTCCTTTTGAAAAATGTTAATAAATCGTTGGTAGTCTTCTCTAGGCATGGATAAATCAATATCGTCGTCCCAAGGGATAAAGCCCTCATGTCGAACCGCCCCAATCAGAGTACCGTAGTTAATAATATAGTTGATATTGTGCTTTTTACAGAGAGTATCAATATAATCCAAAATTTCTAATTCAATTTGTTTGGCATCTTCAACGGTTAGTTGTTTCATTTTAAACTCCTATGATTTTTTAAATTTATTTTTTAAGGCTAGAACATGGTTTAAAAATTCATAGAAAATGCTATCTTTTGTGAAGACAAGTAGACTAATATAAGAGATAGCTGATAGCAAGACAATCAAACCAGTATTAATCAAAAATGGCAAATTAATGACCATATCCACAGGATACACGAAATTAATCAGGAAATAAATTGCTACAAAGGAAAGTGAAAAGAGAGAGTATCGAACAGTATAGCTAAAGATATGTCCCAAGTGGATGAGTTGTTTTCTATGGATGAAAATGATATAGAAAACAAGTAGAGAAGCCTCTGATAACATAGTTGTCAGTAAGTAGTATTCGGGAGCCACGATATGGTTGAAAAAGAGGAGACTATTCAAGCCCAAATTGAGTAGCCCAGCAAAGACTGTGTAAACTGTGATACGTTTTTCATAGCCATTGGTAAAGAGAATTTGGGAACCAAGAATGGTATCTAGTGCCAGGATAATCGTCCGAAAAGCGAAGAGAGAGGTTAAGATACCACCTCCGATATATTTTTCACTACCGTAAAGTAGGATGGCATTTGGTCCTAAAACCATGAGTCCAAAGCTCAGTGGAATGATAAAGAAGTTAAAGATTCGACTACCTCTATTAACCAGAGAAACATAGGCTTCTTTGTCTCCTTTCCCCAGATAGTAACTGAGACGAGGCACACTCACTCCAATTGCACCTGTTACAACCCCAGCTATAACGGTCACAATTCGCTGAGCTATGGTGTAGTAACTAACGTTGACATCAATCCCTGTTTTAACGAGGAAGAGGCGATCTAAAAAAGTGAAGAGCATATTGGCATTAGCAAAGACCAACATGGCTGTCAGAGGGAGAAAGAGTGGTTTAAAATCACTTAGGTGAATCTTAACAAGTTTGATGTCTCTTTTAATCCAAAAATAACTAATCAGGTAGTTAATCAGCGTCGATAAACTCATCACAAGTGTATAGACAACAATATCGTGTTCATTTTTAACAAATAAGAAAATAGAGACCAGCATCAGGATACGGATGAAGGCAGTTTTGTAAAAGAGAAAACTGTAATTTTCCAGAGCTTCATTGACCCATTCGATTGAAAAAATCTGGGCAATGAGTTGAATCCCCATAACAAGGTAGACCTTTTTGACGATTGGATTATCTGTAAAGAAGAGAGGATAGGCTAGGATATAGACAGCAGTGGTCAAAATCGTACAAGCGATGCACAAATAAAAAAGACTAGAAAAGGTTCTGTTCAGATCTTTTTTGTTATCCTTGACATTACTGATAGCCCTTAAACCGTAGTTATAGACACCATAAGTTGCAAAGGGCAAGAAAAATGACAAAATAGTGTCGACTGAGTTGAAGTAACCATAGTCAGTTCGGTCCAAGACACGCGCGACGTAGGTACCAGTTAAGATGGGAAAAATAATATTCAAGACACGAATTCCCATGTAAGATAGAGCATTTAATTTTATACTTTTCATTCAATTTACCTCGTTTTTCATTATATCATAAAGTCAGCTAATAAGAAATGAAGGGCAGTAATACTCTTCGAAAATCAAATTCAAACCACGTCAGC
>NZ_VMLM01000111.1:0-2161 GCF_013276695.1 Streptococcus sp. 4155 | reverse complement strand
TTGGATGCAGAGTTCATCCAAAATGTTCTTGGGATCAAAACTAGCATTGTCCATGATAATAACATGAGGTGTTTTCAAAGCAGGTAGGAGTTGCGTTTTGAACCACTCCACAAAGAAATCGCTTGTCATGCTGTTCTTGTAAATCATGGGAGCTATAAACTCTCCGTCTACTTGTCCTGCAACAATTGAAGTTCGCTCAAAACGACGTCCGCTAATCTTTTCATAGACTTTCTCCCCTCTAGGAGCCCCTGCATAAGGACGAGGGAGCGCTATTGTATAATAGATTGAAACTAGAATAGTACACCTCTACTTCTAAAACATTGTTAGAAATCTATTTGACTGTCCTGATTGATTCATCCTGTTCTTATCTCATTTCACTATATTCACCGGTAGTGAATCTCTACAGAGGACTTACACCTCAGATACACAACATGCCCATCGCATAAAAAATCTCCTACCCAAGGTAGAAGATTTCAATCTTATAAAACTTAATCCGTCATGTCCGATACCAAGGTTCGATGCTCCAATGGAACACTGCACATAACTAGCAAGAAAATGAAACCTGACTGAATCCAGAAGAGGGCCAAGTCAAAGATTCCATGCACAGCAACCACTGTAAGGAAAGACAGATAAAGACCGATAATCGGACGTTTCCCCGACTCCTGACTCATATCCATCATCAAGCGAACAGGAGCAACAGAAGACAAAACTAATAAAATGGTACCCACAATTCCGTAACTCAGAATCGTATCAATATAAAGACTGTGGGCATGTTCATGATAAGGAGCATGTATCCGAGGATACGAGTGCATATAGGTCAATGGCCCTTCACCCCAAAAAGGATTTTGCTTAAACAAGGCCATCCCAGCATCCCAGATAGAAATGCGTTCTTCCATAGAAGAGTCTAAAGTCCCCATCCGAACTCCCAAATCACTAGAAAAGAGGAAACTCAAACCAATCGCGAAGACCCCAATACTAAGCCAAAAGGCCTTCCAGTTTTTAATAGTCGTAAAGAGATAGATAATTGCTCCAGCGATAATAGCAGGAAAGGCAGTTCGATTTTGAGTAAAGTTCAAACCAAAGAGATTAACAAAGCCTGCAATCACACAGAATACTTTCAACCAATTCAACTTGGTCGTTGTAAACAGATAGAAAGCAATCATAATACAGAAACAACAAATAATTCCATAATAATTAGGATTAAAGAAGGTCACTTCTGCCCGGTTCTGATGCCACACCTGCATATTGGGTGAAAGAAAAGCATAGTTAAATTTCTTCACAATTTGGAAATGTTCTAAACTGGCAAAAGCAGCTGACAAGACACTACCAAACAAGACGAACTGCAAAATCAATCGAAAGAATTTATGGGATAAAATCGACTGATAGTGCAAAAAGAAAATAGTAAATAGAAACATTCCTACTGAAGCCACAAGACCCATCCAATTTTGTGCAAGAATGGATATAACAGTACTATAGCTAAGAAAAAGAAGCAACATCGGATGCTCCCCCATTTTCTGAAGAATACTTTTCATGTCTCCTGTAAAAATCAAACTGATAATATATAAACAGAGTACAACTACAAAAAGATAAAAGGGTAAAAAGATACTTAGGATAATTCCCAATAAAATCAGCTCTTTACTAGACAACCCCTTCAGCTTTTCAATAAAGCCTATTGATTTCAAAATGAATCCTTTCTCTCCAAATCAGCTGATTCAGATAATAGTAAGCTATCCTATATTGTACCACTTTTTTAACAATTTGAAAACAAAGGAAACGTTTTCCAAAATAAAATGTAATTCGAATGTGATATGAAAGTTCTATAATGAAGTTAGCCATCCAACCCTCCTAAAAATTAGATGGTTTAACTAGCTGATAGCTAGTACTCGATTTCATTTGATAAGAGGCTTGGAGCTGTTAAGCTGGAAAGCCAAGGCTAAGATTAGCCTTGGTTTAGCTGACAAAACTGCTTCAAGGGTTCCTCTTGTCAAATGAAAGCTCTTCTAGGCATAAGAAAACACCTCTGTGTTATACTTGTTGTTCAATCACAAACACAAGAAAGGCACAGAGATGCAAAACCATTATACTACAAAAGCCAAACATTTGACAATCGATAGCCGTCGTTTAATCGAACGATGGAAAAAGGAAGGGAAATCAAATAGAG
>NZ_VMLM01000110.1:0-26697 GCF_013276695.1 Streptococcus sp. 4155 | reverse complement strand
CCCTCCTTTTTGATATAATAATACCACCTTTTTCTACATTTTTTATAAATGTAGAAAATATTCACATTTTTCTAGGAGGAACAATATGAGATGGGATTATGGACAAATTTTTAAAGAAATTCGGAAGTCAAAAGGATTGACCCAACAAGATGTATGTGGACAAGTCATACATCGGACAACTCTAACAAATATTGAACATGGTAAAGTTATTCCCAGTTTTGAAAACATGGTATTTCTTCTTGAACAAATTGATATGAGCTTAGCAGAATTCAAGTATATATGCAACGAATACCACCCTAGTGAAAGACGAGATATTATTGTAGAGAGCCAAAATCCATCTATTCTTCAGGATACTAGAAAAATGGTTGAACTTACTGATAAATGTCAAAAATATCTTAAGACACATCACGATGTTCCTATTCAAAATATCTATCGTCATACAAAAATTGTCACAGAGTTACGAACTAAAGGATTCAAAAACAACCACGTCTTGAAAGATTTGTCTGAAGAAATTTGGGACTATCTTGAACCTATGGATACATGGTACATTAGTGATTTGAAATTGCTTGGAACCATTCTCTTTTTCTTTCCTTCTGAAAATCTTCCCCTTCTTATTGATAGAATTATGAAAACCATCGAGAAATATAAATACTTCCGAGAAACAAAAGTATTTTTATCATCTTTTTTAGCCAATCTCTCCACTGTATATTTTCAACATCATTTATTCAAAGAATGTGAAACAATCACCCTACAACTTTTGGTATTAGCAGAAGAATTAAAAATATACGATATTCTTGGATTTTCTCAAGTACGCTTGGGAATACTACAACATAATTCCGATTTGATTGATAAAGGAATAACTTTATTACGACTAACCAAAGAAGAGTCATTAGTTAAGATACTCGAAAAAGAAATCAATGATTTTTCAAACCTATAATTTGTAACCATTCTTATCATTTTATTATAGTAGATTGAAATAGAATACAAACAAATTGATTAGGGAATTTAAAGTAATTTATACCAATGATTTAGAACTTGTATTGTATTATTCCAGATTCAATCTACGATATAAGACGAATACTTCTCTCAAGTTTCATGATTAAAATAAAAATGACTGTATCTATAGCTCCGTAAATAAATCATAGATACAGTCATTTTTTAGTTCCTCCCCCTTTCTTTATTCACGCCCTTAGACTTCCCTAGTTCTCGTCTCAAGCGAAGCATTTTTTTGAAACAGGAATAAGTTAACCTATTCAGACCAATAGCTAGCAGAATAAAAAGAAACCAAATGCCCCATAACTTGATATCTGTCAAATTTCTCAAGACGATATTGAAAAACAGAACTGAAACAACTGTCCAAGCAAGGCTAAAAAGAGCATAGAGGGGAATGTAAAACCAGTAAAAATAGTAAAAAATTGGGAAAAATTTACTTTCTCTATTATCCTTTTCAATCCAGCTGAAAAAATAAAACCAGGGAAATAAGAGCACAAATTTAAACAAATGTTTCATCGACACCTCCTTTTTGATAGCGTTTTCTATTATTTTATTATATCAAAAAAATCTGGAAATGTCATTCCAGATTCTACTTTTTTATTTGCGTTTTCTTGCGATGAGATGGATCGGTGTTCCTTCAAAGACAAAGGCCTTGCGGATTTGATTTTCCAAGAAACGCAAGTAAGAAAAGTGCATGAGTTCTTCTTCATTGACAAAGATGACAAAGGTTGGTGGTTTGGTTGCCACTTGGGTCGCATAGAAAATCTTGAGGCGTTTCCCTTTGTCTGTCGGTGTTGGGTTGATGGCAATAGCATCCATAATCACATCGTTCAAGACAGCTGATGGAATACGTGTGTTTTGACTTTCACTGATTTGCTTGATCATCTCAGGAAGTTTGTGGAGACGTTGCTTAGTCAAAGCTGATACAAAGATAATCGGTGCGTAAGGCAGGTATTGGAACTGCTCACGGATATCTTCTTCCCAGTTTTTCATAGTGTGGTTATCTTTTTCAAGCGTATCCCACTTGTTGACCACGATAATCATCCCTTTACCAGCTTCATGGGCAAATCCTGCGATACGCTTGTCGTACTCACGAATGCCTTCTTCCGCATTGATGACCATCAAGACCACATCTGAACGGTCAATAGCACGCATGGCACGCATAACAGAGTATTTCTCGGTATTTTCATAAACCTTACCAGACTTACGCATACCAGCCGTATCAATCATGGTAAACTCTTGACCATCTGTATCTGTAAAGTGGGTATCAATGGCATCACGAGTTGTTCCAGCAACAGGACTAGCAATAACACGGTCTTCGCCCAAGATAGCATTGATCAAACTTGATTTTCCAACGTTTGGACGACCAATCAGGCTAAACTTAATGACATCTGGATTTTCTTCTTCATATTCATTTGGAAGGTTTTCCACAATCGCATCTAGTACATCCCCTGTACCGATACCATGGACAGATGAGATAGGCAGTGGTTCACCCAAACCGAGGGCATAGAAATCATAGATATCATTTCGCATCTCAGGGTTGTCCACCTTGTTAACTGCGAGGATAACTGGTTTGTGGGTCTTATAAAGCTTACGGGCTACGTATTCGTCCGCATCGGTAATTCCTTCCTTACCGGACACGACAAAGACGATAACATCTGCTTCTTCCATGGCAATTTCTGCCTGGTGCTTGATTTGTTCCATGAAAGGAGCATCGACATCATCAATTCCTCCTGTATCAATCATGCTAAAAGAACGATTGAGCCACTCACCCGTTGCATAAATACGGTCACGTGTCACTCCTTCGACATCTTCTACAATGGAGATTCGCTCACCAGCGATCCGATTAAATAGGGTTGATTTCCCAACATTGGGACGTCCTACAATGGCAATAGTTGGTAGGGCCATAATTTCTCACTTTCTACAATAATTTCTTCTGTTCAAGATTTTTTCTAGTTGAGCTTGGTTCAGCTTGACCAAACTGTTCTGCTAGGCGCTGACTCCAGCTTGTGGTCGCACGCGCCCCAGCATAGTCAGCCTGAACACGGTCATAAGCTTGGATTGCCTCAGTTGACTGTTCTTGGTATTCTTCCTCAAAGACAACATTCTCTAGTGGCAGTCTCGGTTTCATATCATGATGTTGATTTGGCACACCCAGTGCCATCCCAAAGACAGAATAGGTGTAGTCAGGTAGGTTAAAGAGCTCTGCCACTTCTTCAGACTTGTATCGAACCAAACCGATAATCACACCACCATAGCCCAAGCTTTCAGCTGCCAACAAGGCGTTTTGTCCAGCAAGAGCTGCATCGACCGAACTAATCAAGAGACCTTCTACACCTTGGGGTTGGAAGGTGTCGGTATGAAGTCGGGCTCCCTTTTCTGCTCGGTTCAAATCTCCGACAAAGAGAAGGAAAACAGCAGACTGGCGAATGGCTTCTTGAGGTACCAATTCATACAGAGTATCTTTCTTTTCTTGACTTCGTACCACAATCACAGAGTAGGATTGGAAATTCTTCCAAGACGAAGCCATCTGGGCTGCTGTCAAAATCTCATTTAAGTCTACTTGGGGAATCTCTTGCTCTTTAAACCTGCGCACTGAAGTATGAGCCTTCATCAATTTAATGGTTTCTGTCATCGACGGTTTACTCCTTCTAAACGAGTCTCCTCAGCCAAATAACGGATGCGTTCCATGACGCGTCTGGCTTCCCAGGTTTCGTCATTTCCATGTTTCCCTTTAGCGAAATGCTTCTCCAAATCTTCAAAGTTGAAGTTAGAGGTGAAAAAGGTCGGTAAATTTTCCTGCATCCGATATTGGAGAATGACCTGCAGGATTTCATCACGCACCCAAGCGGTGGATTGCTCGGCACCAATATCATCTAAAATCAGGACTTCAGAAAGCTTAATCTCATCCACTAAGGTCTTAACATTGCCATCACCGATAGCATTTTTGACATCGATGACAAAACTAGGATAGTGGAGGAGAGTGGAGGAAACACCACGTTTTTCTGACAAATCATGGGCTAAGGCAGCCACCATGAAACTTTTACCCACACCAAAGTCTCCATATAAGTAAAGACCTTTTCGAATAGCTGGATATTGCTCCACGAAGGCTAATAGCTTTTCAAAAACTGGCAAGCGCCCCAAATCATCCAAGTCTACTTGAGCCAGACTAGCTTTCTTGAGACTGGCTGGCAGATTGATTAACTTGAGACGGTTCTTAATAGCCGCTTCTTTTTCCGCCGCGATTAGTTCAGGAGTTTCTTCGTAAGAAACATCCGCATAACCATGATTCATAACCAAAATCGGCTTGTAGCCTTTGGCAATATAATCCGTATCACCACGGAGAAATTTGTCACGCTCGGTGATATATTGATTAAACTTGGAGATACTGCGATTCAATTCCTCTGGAGTCAAGGATTCTTGCTGGATAAAGGCCGCAACATCAGGGTCCTTCATAATTTTCTGGACCAAATCTTGATAATGAAAACGGCTAGGTTGACGTTTGAGTACGTCTCCGACACTTTCCATCTAATCTCCTCCTTTTTCTAATCGAGCTAATAGTTCTTGTTTCTTACGTTCTAGTTCCAGACGAGTTTCCTCGCTGGTTTCATTCTTATAATCTGGATTGCTCCACTTGGGTACATTGGACTTGGCAGGACCGAGTTTACTAGTCTTTTGAGCCTGACTCTTCTGTCCTCTCTCACGGATGCGCAAGACTCCCTCTTCTGCCGAATGAATCTTTTGATAGGCATAATCATTAGCCACCTTCATGGCATATTTCTCATTGATATTTGCCGAATCTACCTTATTAAAAGTCAACAAGAGAATGATATTGATGACTTCGTCCAGCAAGCCCAAGCCAGCCATCTGTTGCAAGAGTTCTCTTTCTGTTTGGGTAATGGTCCCCTTGCGTGTTTGCTTGATTTCTGCCAAGAACTGCAGGGCAGTTTTACTTTTGGCCTCTTTGATAATTGTTGCTTCCTTAGGACTAAAGTCAGAGGAAACAGGTTTTTGAGCGATTTTCTCCCGCATGCGTTTGGTTGAAATAACCTGGGAAACAGCTGTTGACTTAGCCAGTTGATAGGTCTCAAACCAAGTCCATTTCTTCTCCTCAGCAATGGCAAAGAGGTTTAAGACATCGGACTGCTCATCCGCAAAGCGAAGCCCATCTCTAGCCATAAGCTGACGAAAATGGTCTAAGTCGAAATCGTTGGCCACTTTCTTCTTGAGACCAAGGTCTTCTTGACTTCCCAGTTCTGCCAAGTCTGGAAAGACTTGATTGAGTGAGACAGGTATTTCTTCACCATCAGCACTTTCAACTTTCAAATCCTCCACAGCTGCATCGCCAATCTTTTTCTCTAAAAGTCTGCGATAAACAGGATGTTCCAAGAAGTCCTGACTAGATAGAGGAGCATGGAGGGCTAGCTGATAAACATCCCCCTTTTGATAGAGGGTTAAGAGATTGAAAGCAGATAGGATTTTCAAAGATTTTAAAAGTCTGTCCATCCCAAAATTGAGATGATTGAGAATGCTTGAAAAAAGGTATTCCTTTCTGCCATTATCCCAAAAACTAATCGTATAAAGATAAAGGCTCAGTGCCTCCTGACCGATAATCGGGAGGTAGCACTGTACCAGAGATGAGGTATCTTGCGACACCCGATTATTCTTTAGATAAGAAAAACGGTCAATTGGCTTCATTTATCTTTCCTTTTTCTTTTTAGAGGACTGGGTGATTTGTTGGAGCAAGCTCTCTAACTCACTAACATCCTTAAAACTACGATAGACACTGGCAAAACGCACATAGGTAATCTCATCTAACTCAGCCAATTCCTCCATGACGAGTGAACCAATGTCCTCACTTTGAATTTCATTTTCATTTCGACCACGGAGTTTCTGTTCGATACGATTGACTACCATGTTGATTTCATCACTTGACACAGGACGTTTCTGGGCTGAGCGGATAATCCCATTAAAGATTTTATCTCTGGAGAATTGTTCCCGTGTGCCATCTTTTTTAACAACCACTAAGGTTCTTTCTTCTACCCGTTCGTAGGTTGTAAAACGGTGCTGGCATTCGTCGCACTCACGTCTTCTACGAATGGTGTTCCCTTCTTCTGCTTGGCGACTATCGATAACACTTGACTTGGTAGCCCCACATTTTGGACAACGCATCCTTTCCCTCCTTATCGCTTTCTTTTCATTATACCATTTTTTAAACGATTCCCAAAACAATTCTTCTTTTTGCTTGACAAGTTTTTTGTTTTATTGTATTATTTAATTAAGACAAAGAGATGAAAGAAAGGAGACCAAGATGTCCTGGACATTTGACAACAAAAAACCCATTTATTTACAGATTATGGAGAAAATCAAGCTTCAGATTGTTTCCCATACACTGGAACCCAATCAACAACTTCCGACCGTGAGAGAGCTAGCTAGCGAGGCAGGGGTCAATCCAAACACCATCCAAAGAGCCTTGTCAGACCTTGAACGAGAAGGATTTGTCTACAGTAAGCGAACAACTGGACGATTTGTGACTGAGGATAAGGAGCTAATCGCCCAATCGCGCAAACAATTATCGGAAGAAGAATTGGAACACTTCGTTTCCTCCATGACCCATTTTGGCTATGAAAAAGAAGAACTACCAAGCGTAGTCGGCGATTATATTAAAGGAGTTTAAGCCTATGTCATTACTAGCATTTGAAAATGTATCCAAATCTTATGGAGCAACCCCAGCCCTTGAAAATGTTTCCCTTGACATCCCAGCTGGAAAAATTGTTGGTCTTCTTGGGCCAAATGGCTCAGGAAAAACAACCCTGATTAAACTAATCAACGGCCTCTTACAACCAGATCAAGGACGTGTCCTGATCAACGACATGGACCCAAGCCCAGCAACCAAGGCTATCGTAGCTTATTTGCCTGATACCACCTATCTCAATGAGCAAATGAAGGTCAAAGAAGCCCTAACCTACTTCAAGACCTTCTATAAAGATTTCAATCTTGAACGCGCCCATCATCTACTTGCAGACCTCGGCATTGATGAAAATAGTCGTCTCAAGAAACTATCAAAAGGAAACAAGGAAAAGGTTCAACTGATTTTGGTTATGAGCCGTGATGCTCGTCTTTACATTCTGGACGAACCCATTGGTGGGGTGGATCCAGCAGCCCGTGAGTATATCCTCAATACCATTATCAACAACTACTCCCCAACTTCTACCGTTTTGATTTCTACCCACTTGATTTCTGATATCGAGCCAATCTTGGATGAAATTGTCTTCCTCAAAGACGGAAAAGTCGTCCGTCAAGGCAATGTAGATGATATTCGCTATGAGTCTGGTGAATCCATTGACCAGCTCTTCCGTCAGGAATTTAAGGCCTAAGCAAAGGAGATTATTTATGTTTTGGAATTTAGTTCGCTACGAATTTAAAAATGTTAACAAGTGGTATTTAGCCCTCTACGCTGCTGTGCTAGTCCTTTCTGCCCTTATCGGGATACAAGCACAGACCTATAACAATCTGCCTGTCAAAGAAAACCAACCTGTCCTACTCATTTTTCTAGCTACTGTCTTTGGTGGCTTGATGATTACACTGGGGATTTCAACCATTTTCTTGATTATCAAACGCTTCAAAGGTAGTGTCTATGACCGACAAGGCTATCTGACTTTGACCTTGCCAGTTTCTGAGCACTATATCATCACTGCTAAATTAGTCGGAGCCTTTATCTGGTCTATACTTAGCTCGGCTGTACTGGCTCTAAGTGCTTTTCTTATTGTGACTATAACGGTTCCAGAATGGATGTCACATTATGACTTGTTCCCACTTGTAGGAACATACCTTCCTCAACTCTCTCTTGTGGGGTTATCCTTCCTACTAAATACCGTTTCTGGAATCCTCTGCATCTACTTGGCTATTTCCATTGGACAGCTTTTCAATGAATACCGTACAGCACTCGCTGTTGCAGCCTACATTGGGATCCAAATCGTCATTGGCTTTATTGAAGTCTTCTTCAATACCAGTACTAACTTCTATGTCAATTCACTTGCAGGATTTAATGATAATTTCTATATGGGAGCAAGCATAGGCATTGTTGAAGAACTCATATTCACAGCTATCTTTTATCTCGGAACCTACTATATTTTGAGAAACAAGGTTAACTTGCAATAGTTTTAAAATCAAAAAGGATAACATCTCATCACAGAGAGGCTATCCTTTTTGATTTTATCTCATTTTCCGTCTAACTTTATCTTACAGACGAATCCTTCTAACCAATTAATACTCTTCGAAAATCTCTTCAAACTACATCAGCTTCACCTTGCCGTANNGTCAGTTCTATCCACAACCTCAAAACCATGTTTTGAGCTGACTTCGTCAGTTCTATCTACAACCTCAAAGCAGTGCTAAGGAGCATATCTATTATGCACCCCCCTATGTCTCTTGGGAAAGGGGAACTAATGAGAATCACAATAAGCTCATTCGGAGATGGTTACCTAAAGGAACTAAGAAAACGACTCCCAAAGAAGTCGCATTCATCGAAAATTGGATTAATAACTATCCTAAAAAACACTTGAACTACAAGTCCCCCAGAGAAGACTTCTTGATGGATAACTTGAACTTGAAATTTGGCAATGAAATAAAGACTATACAAATTGATTAGGGAATTTAAAACATAGTAGATTGAAACTAGAATAGTACACCTCTACTTCTAAAACATTCTTAGAAATCGATTTGACTGTCCTGATCGATTTATCCTGTTCTTATTTCATTTCACTATAATTTCTAACAATATTTTGGAAACTGAACCGTACCATTTCAACTTCAATACATTACAATATTGATAGGCACAGTTCCCATACCTGTCCAAATTCGAATAACGTTTAGTATAAATTAGAATATGACTACAACATCACAAATAATTAGACTATCTATAATATCTACGATGTAACATATACATAGGAAGCACCGTTATCAAGAGCGCCAAGGCTATCAACCAGATAAGATGAAGATACAAACCTGTCACCTCACCTCCCCATATAATACGAATCATGCGGGTAGCGTGATACAAGGGAGAAAACCAAGTCAAATCACCAAGTATTGGGGGCAAGGAAGTAATGGGAAAGAAGGTATCTGAAAACATATAAAGAGGACGGATTACCAAAACATTGTAGTAATTCAGAAATTCCCTAGACGGTGCCAAGTAGGTAAAGATTAGTCCTAAAACACCAAACAAATAACCCACTATAAATAAAATCAGAGGAATCAATAACATCAAGACATGAAAATGCGCTGTGATAAGCATGGAAATCAGCCAAAAAATCCCACCGAAAATCACTGCACGAATACCTGCCCAGATAGCCTGACCCACCACAATATCACTCGTATTGATTGGCGTCATCAGCATAGCATCATAAGTCTTTTCAATCTTATACTGGATAAAGGCATTGACCGTTGTTTCTGCGGTGGCCGCAGACATGGCAGTCGCAGCAATTAAACCTGTAATGACAAAATCACGGTAGAGCATACCGTTAACATGCGTCAAGTAGGCACCAACTCCAAATCCCATTGCTAAAAGATAAAAGAGGGGGTCGATAAGGTTGGGGACAATTGAAATTTTAAATAAATTTCTAAAACTCATGTAGTTGCGTACCACAACGTGTCCGATGGACTGAAATGATAACTTAAACATGCAAGTCCTCCTTCTCTGTCCCAGTCAACCCCAAAAAAAGCGTCTCAAGGTTGTCAGCATCATACTTGATGAGCAAGTCTTCTACAGTTCCTTCTTCTTTGATAGTCCCTTGGTGGAGCATCAGCACCCTATCTGTCAAATATTCAATCTCATTCATATAGTGGGAAGTAATAATGATAGAAACACCTAATTCCTTCAACTCCAAAAGTTTATCCCAAATAATATTGCGGGATTGAATGTCTAAACCAACTGTCGGTTCATCTAAAATGATAATATCAGGCCGATTGATGAGAGCTCTTGCCAAGACAAGACGTCGTCGCATCCCACCCGACAGCTGATTCACCATCTTTTGCGCATGTTTGCTCAGTTGAACAAAATCCAAGAGAGAATCGATTCTCTTCCTAAGTTCGACAGATGAGATACCATAACATAGACCGTGAGCAAAAAGATTATCATAAACATTCAAGGTCATGTCCAGCATATCCTCCTGCCCTACAATACCCAGACAAGATTTACTCTTACGACGATTGGTTTCAATATTTTGCCCCAAGATATCAATCTCTCCTGAGGAAATTGAGGTCAGTGAGTAAATCATCTTTAAAGTGGATGTTTTGCCAGCACCGTTGATTCCCAAGATACCCAAACACTCTCCTTCTCCCAATTCAAAGCTAATTCCCTTGACAGCTTCATAAGAACCATATTGCTTTTTTAGATTTTTAACACTTAACTTCTTCACTCTTTCTTTCCCCCACAAATAGAGCATGTTGGATACTTTGTTAATTCATCAAAATGTTGTTCGAATGTTATAAAGTCAATTGAGAATCTTTTATTAAATGTTAGCAATGCTTCGTATCCCCAAAAAATATATCTTAAAATTTCAAACGAAATAAAATACCCTTGAAATAGATAAGCAGGACCTAAAGCACCATTCGGAGTTCTGAACATCTCTAGTTCCAATGAATTTGTCATTGTACGAACGGTCTCCAACTCTTCAGCATACTCAGGAATTTTTTCCAAATCCTCTAAAAACTGACAGTAATAGCACGCTGCTTTATACGGAATAATTGAATATACTTTCCCATTTTTCTTACCAACCACAGCAGACAGACATAATTTATTGTATTGAACACAGGCTTCATTGACCCAAAAATCAATATAGCCTGTTGGATAATCTGCAACATTTACTACGATATCACATTTTGAAGTTTTTATTAACTCATCGACATCCTCTTTTGAACCTATCTCTTTATCAAGTACCTCAAATTCAATTAAAGGATTAAACTTTCTAAGCGACTCTTTTGCAGCCTCTACTTTTCTTTTTCCAATATCAGATGTCGAATACAAAATTTGTCTATTGAGATTACTAGCTTCTACCGTATCAAAATCAACTGCTGTAATATGCCCTATACCTAATTCAGCCAATGCTAGACAGATATTACTTCCTATACCACCAATACCTAAGATCAAAATACGCGTCTTTTTTAATTTTAACTGATAATCATATTTTGTTACTGATAATCATATTTTGTTAAAGATAATGTATCTAAAGTATTAAAAAAGTTAAGATTTACGGAATATCTGTCCAATTCTTCTGAAGTTAATTCAGTTGTAGTAACAAAATTATCCTCCAAATACCCTAGTGTATCTAGTAAAGAAATACTTTCTTCTACCTCATTAGGGGACAAGCTATCAACTAAGCTACAAATTTCATTGATTGTGTATTGTCCATCGAGAAGCTTAATGAGCTGAGTATACTTCTCATCCAGATTCTCAATCTCAATACCATAATCTTTTCCTATACCTAATCTAATTTTATCCTTTAAAAATAGGACACTATGAATATCTTTAATTTTAGGTAAATTCAATTCTATTTCCTCCTAAAATAGACAAAAGGAATGGAAAAATCCATTCACTTTTGAAAAAATGTTGAGAATGTAATCTTAAGATTAACGTCCTTCAACTGTGGATACTGCTGCAATTACTTTTGTAATTTTACCTCCATTTAAACTCAGACAATAAAATTTAAAATATTCTCTAGTAAAACATTTTAAAAATCTATTTATCTTGTGCTTTAATTATAGTATAATAAAAGATAGAAAATCATCGATATATGAAATTTGGAGAAAATTTTTATGGAACCAGATATTTTCATCATCACAAAACTCTTATCAGACCCTTCTCGGATGCACATTTTAGATATTCTAATGGATGGAAAAGCTCACACGGTTAACGAAATTGCCAGCTTTACCAAAATCAAGCAACATACTGTCAGCTATCACCTCAAATTACTTACCGAAGCACAGGTAACCACTCTACAAACCTATGGACGTTTTCATTATTATTCTTTAAAAAGTGCTGCCATTGCAGAAATGCTGGAATTTCTCAGCTTCTACTCTCCTCAGCGTGATGTCAAAAGTTATAAACAACACATTCACAAAAAGGAATTAAAGGTCGCTCGCACCTGCTATGACCATATTGCTGGTGAGCTTGGCATTTCCATTACCAATTATCTCTTGCAAGAAAATCTCCTCAGCGAATCAGAAAAAGACTTCCAACTCACTGAAGCTGGGAAGTCTTATTTCCAAAGAAAATTACACATTGATACGGATGAATTGAAAAAGAAAAAACGGAAATTTTGCCCTAAATGTTTGGATTGGAGCGAACGTAAAAATCATGTCGGCGGAGCTCTCGGCAATGCTCTTTTAGAATTTTTCAGTGAAAAACAATTGGTCATCCCTGCACAAACGCCACGTTCACTTACCATTACAGAGCAGGGCAAAGAATTCCTCGAAAAGGAGTGGGGGATTTAAACATGGATTTTTAAGCAAATAACTGTCCATACCAATTCTATAACAACCTCTCTATTCCCCTTACTCTCCCAACTGGGCACTGTAGGCGATAATCTGATCAACCGTATCAGACAAGAATTGGATGGTATCACGAAGTGGTTTGTCTGTTGAAATATCCGCACCGATAATCATGGCTGACTCCAGTGGTGTCTTGCTACCACCTGATTTGAGGAGATTGAGCCAGTCTTCAGCTCCGGTTTCAGAGTTTTTAAGATGAAGGTAACCAGCTGTCGAGATAACTAGTCCTGCTGAGTAAGTATAACTATACAAGCCCATGTAGTAGTGAGCTTGGCGCATCCAAGTCAAAGCTGCATCATCGTCGATTTCAATGGCATCTCCCCAGAAATCGGTCAAAACTTCCTTCATAATGCTGTTGAGCTTACTTGCTCCAAAGGTCTCCCCTTCTTCAATCAATGTATACACTTTACGCTGGAATGCTGCTTCCAAAAGGTGAGTGATAAAGTTATGGAAGTAGGTGTCTGTCAAGCGGTGAGCCAGAGCGAAGCGTTTTTGACGAGGGTCGTCAGACTGATGCTCCAAGTAATCACTGAGAAGCAATTCATTGAAAGTTGACGGCGCTTCAACATAGTAGGTCGACATGTGAGCATTGAAGTAACTCTGATGATTGTCTGAAAAGATGAATTGACCAGAATGCCCGATTTCATGAATCAAGGTATAGACATCGCTCAAACGGCCTGTCCAGCTCATGAGGACATAAGGGTGCACGCGATATGGATCCGCCGCATAACCGCCGGAATCCTTGCCACTGTTAGCAGCAAAGTCCACCCAGCGCTCTTCTTGATAGCGAGCAACTTCCTGACAATATTCTTGCCCCAAAGGTTCTACTGACTTCATGACCAAATCATAGGCATCGTCAATAGTCACTTGAGGATTCAGGGCGCTGTCCAAGTCCAATTTCCAGTCTGCAAAGGTCATCTTTTCAAGACCATTAACCTTGGCAACATGCTTGAGGTATCTCTGAGCGACTGGCGCAAAATCCTTCATGATGAGGTCAATCTGGCGGTCAAACATGGCACGATCCACTTCCTGCTCAGCTAGAAGATAATCAAAAACTGATTCGTAGCCCTTCATATCTGCCAATAGTTTTTCAGACTTGACTTGGGCTAGATAGGCTGCTGCAGCCGTATTTTGGTGCTTACGAAGTCCCTCTGAGAAGGAACGGAAGGATTTCTCACGAACCTCAGCATCCTCATGGTTTTGGTAGAAATTCTCATAGGTCACAAAGCTGTTTTTGTAGGTCTTGCCATGGGCTTCAAAGTCAGCCATTTCAAAATCCCCAGCTCGCATCTTAGTATAAATGTCCTGCGGACTATAGAAAACTTCACCGAGATTGGTCAAGGCCTTCTCCACATCAGCCCCAAGATAGTGGGCTTTTTTGATTTTGGCCTGACGAATAGCTGCCGTCAAGTGAGGCAATTCACCCAAACGGTCCAAGACTTCCTCGTCTGCTGCCACCAAGGCATCGTCAAAGAAGGTCAAGGCTACACTGGCATCTGTTTCAAATTCCATCCCAGCTTGGGCAATATTGGCAAATTCGTCATTGCTATAGTCCGTCGTCTGAGGCATAAAAGCATAGTTGCCAATATGGCTCATCTGAATGTAGATCTGTTCCAATTCCGCAAAGGCCTTCTCGAAATCCTCAAAAATGTGAAGATTGCCCTTGTAATCACGGCTAAACTGGTTGATGTCTTCGCGAGCTTTCTCGATTGCACGCAAGAAATCCTCACGGTCTTGGTATAGGGCTGTTAAGTCCCAGAGTTCCTTTTCTGGAAACTCTGAACGGTGTTTTTGTTCCATTTTCTTCCTCTTATTTCTCTAATTCTAATAAAACACTAAGGGCTGATAAAGCGTAAAGTGGTGCTGTTTCTGCTCGCAAAATACGAGGACCAAGTCCTGCAAGAACCGCTCCCTTAGCTTCAAAACTCTCAATTTCTGCAGGTGAGAGACCGCCTTCTGGACCAAATATAAAGAGCAATTTATTTCCCTTCTCGAGTCCAGTAACTGCTTGTAAAAGCGCAGCAGCTTCTCCTTCTTTAGCCGACTCTTCATAAGCCACTACGATAGAGTCAAACTGGTCCAGCTGAGCTAGAAAATCTGCTTTTTTCTCGAAAAGTTTAATACTTGGTACAATATTACGCTTGCTTTGCTCGGCTGCTCCAAGGGCAATTTTTTCTAGTTTTTCAACTTTTTTACCCAATTTCTTGCCATCCCACTTGGCAACGGACCAATCGGCAGGGAAGGCCCAAATCTGGCTGGCACCTAGTTCCGTCACCTTTTGAGTGATAAACTCCAACTTATCTCCCTTGGGAAAACCAGATGAAATGGTCACTTGAACGGGCAGTTCCACATTGCCATCTAGTTCTTCTACCAATTCAAACTGACGAGCTTCCACATCCAGCACACGCGCCAAGCGCTTAATTCCATCATCAAAGACCAAAGTAACCTCATCATCTTCTTTCAAGCGCATAACCTGAAACATATGCTTGCTGGTTTCCCTGTCCTCGATGGTGACAGGAGAGACTGCACTCCCCTTGACAAAATACTGTTGCATCCTAGCCTCCAATCACACCTGAAATATCCTTGGTCTTCTTGAAGACGCAGGCATTCCATTCCCCTTGAATCATATGGGTTTCAAGGAAAAATCCAGCTGATTCAGCCGACTCGCGCACTATGTCCCACTTATCCTTGATAATGCCACTCATGATTAGGTAGCCTTCGTCCTTAACCAAACGATAGGCAACGTCTATTAGATGAATGAGGATATCCGCCAAGATATTAGCCACAATCACATCTGCCTCAATTTCCACACCCTTAAGCAAATCTCCAGCCGCTACATGGATATTTTCCATGCTAGGGTTGAGCTCAATATTTTCCTGAGCCACACGAACCGCCACATCATCCAGGTCATAGGCGAAAATTTCTTTAGCCCCCAGAAGCGAGCTGGCAATAGAGAGAACCCCTGAACCAGTCCCCACATCTAGCACCGTTTCGCCACCACGAAGAACCTGTTCCAAGGCAAAAAGGCTCATCTTGGTAGTTGGGTGGGTTCCAGTACCAAAAGCCATGCCAGGATCCAGCTTGATAATTTTTTCTCCCGCAGTCGCCTCATAGTCTGTCCAAGAGGGAACGATGGTCAAATCATGAGTGATACGAGCTGGCTCATAGTATTTCTTCCAGTTGTCTGCCCAGTCTTCCTCAGCCAAGGCAGTCGTACCTATTTTTAACTCTCCCAAATCCATAAAATCCGTCAATTCTGCTAAGCGAGCCTGCAAGTCCGCCTCAACCACTGTCACATCCACCGTGTCAGGGTAGTAGGCTGTCACAACGATTTCTTCTTGCTGCTCCACCTCTGGGAAAATCTCGCCAAAGCGGTCAACATTTCCCACATAGTCCATACTGTCTTCAATCGCAACACCTTGCGCTCCCAGCTCAATCAAGAGATTGGAAACCAATTCCTCTCCCTCACGCTTCACTGTAACTTTTAACTCTTGCCATGTTTCCATTATTAAGATACCAAGCCCGTAAAACACAAAGCCAAAATAGGAAACTCTCTGAAGACGTTTGTGTCTAAGAGAAGTTTATCTTTTTGGCACCGTGTTTAGGGCGGGTTCAGTTTAGAAATTTAACCGAACCATCCTTTCTATTTCTCTATCAATTTTTTCATGTAGACCATATCCATGCCTTCTTTTTCATCCTCAATGTGGATTTGACGATAGCCGTTTTTCTCGTAAAAAGCAACCATGCCTGCATCCTGTAACACCGTACACAAATCCCATTGTGTGATGGTTGGAAATTCTTTTTCCAGTAAGCTTAAACCTTTAGATCCATACCCTTTTCCTTGATACTGAGGCAAAATCGCTGCCGTTCCCAACCAAGCTTTCGTTAACTCGGCATTGGTCTGAACTCGTAAAAATCCGATGTTTTCTTCATCTTCTTTTACAAAGTAGTAATAGCTATTGGGACGCTCGACTAATTTCCACTTAATTCGTTCGCAGTCCTCGAGATAAGGGTCATATTCATCATGGTATTTTTCATAAACAGCCTTAAAGCTGGCTCTCTGAATTGCAATAATAGTTTCTAAATCCTCTGCTCCCGCTCGAACAAGTGTTATCATAAACTTTCCTCCAAATAATCTCTCAATCTTCCCTGCAACTGAGGCACTGCCTGTTTAGAATTGAGAAATTCCTCAATAGGCATCAATTTATAGCCCTGTCCTTCATCTCCGAAGATGATATTGTCAAATTGTTCTTGTCTTAGCTGACCAACCATAAAGACCGATTTCTTGCCTTTAAAAATTACGCTAGGATAAATCTTGCTCCAAAGCAGACAGTCTTCATCTAAATGAATTCCCAGTTCCTCATAAACTTCACGCCGAGCGCATTCAAAAGGGCTTTCGTCCCCTTCACGGCCACCACCTGGCAACTCCCACATGTTGGGACAAGGGATATCGTCCTTGTCATCACGCAAAATCGTCAGTAGCTTATCCCCACAAAAGAGGGCAATCTTGCAACCTTGGAAATCCATTCTGCTATTCAATAATTCCATGATATTTACTCTTTTCTATGATAACAATTACTCTCTAGGAAAATACGAGCTAGCTTTCTTCGATTACTTTTTGGCACTCTGCATCCCAGTATGCTTGCCATCTGCCATGTTTTTTAGCAAAATAAACCGTAAACTCATCATTTACATAATCTGCAACATAGCGAAGATTAGGCGGGTTTTCCTCATCACTTAATATCCAAGTATGGAAGTAAAAGGTTTTCTCCCACCTCTTCTGAGTATAGCCGAGATCCTTGGCATACTGAGGGATGGGTTGTTGCATCTCACTTTCCAAATAGGACTGAATAGCATTGTCAATACTATTTAAACGAGCTAATAGTTGCTGAAACTGCTCTTCTTCCTCCGTCTTAAAACCAACTAGAAATTCAAATTCCGCAAAATCTTCAGGAAATTCAAGTTCTGTGATTTTCCCATCCTCAGCATAGCGTCCTTCCTCATTAACAAGGCGACGAGCTCCTGACTTCAATACTCTCTCGAAATCTAGATCCGCAAAGCGATTGCGGGGAAGAATATCAACTGACGGCTCAGTTTTAGCTGACCTGCTCCTGAAAAACTGTTTGACTTTTTCTAGCATAATCTCCCCCTTCTCCTTGAATTCATTATTTAAAAATGTCCACTTAGAATCTTTTCTAATACCTCGGATAAGGGTAAAATTCTCCCTCTTCCAAGCCAACTTTTCCTTCTTCAAAGACTTCTTGGTTCCATTCCATGACAAATTCCTCTGCTTCTGGGTCTTCCAAAAAGTCCATGAGGGTATCTAGCCCAACCTCAGCAGTATCTTTAAGGAAAAGGGCAAAATAAGCTAAAAACTCGCGAGAAAATCCTTTTTTAGGTAGATAAGGGATAACCGTTAAATAGTCTTCTGCATTGACGGTTGACTTAGCAGGATTGTAGAAAAGGACCGCTTCCTCAAAAAGAATGTCATCTGATGAAACCTCTCCGTCTTCATCCACCATCTCCACACCTGCAGCATTTTGCGCTTCCAATAGAAAACTCACTTCTACCGCGTGGTTACGCTTGTCCCAACTAATCTCAAAGTCAAAGGGAAAGTTCTTGTCCAACTCTTCCTCTAAAATATCTAAAAATCCGTATGTTGCCATTTTGTCCTCTTTCTATGCGACTCTTTAATCGCCCCGATTGCTCGGAAATATGCTAAAATAGATACTACCATCTTACCACAAAATTATTTTATGTCCTAATTATACCATATTACCTCATTTAAACCCTTGGTATCAGTGATTTTCTTAAAAGTCTGATTTCTTCATTTCTCATAAAAATCAATATAAAAAGCCCTCGAAAGGGCTAATAAATCTATAAAATCAATAGGCGAGTAACTAGCACAAGTGGACGTGCTTTTTTATTGACTATTACCACGATACCACGCTTAATCTTAGGCTTGAACTTTCTTATCTGCAATAGCGTCTGTCAAAGTCTGAGAAAAGTTAAGTCCCATTTCTCGTCCCAACTTATCTGCCCATTTTGGTATGGTCAAAGTCTTTTTAATGGGTTCCTGACTTCCTAGGTATTCTGATACATCAACAGATACCATAGAAATAAAAGATTTATCAAGGTCATAGGTTGACACGAAATCTTCATCATCTTTAAAAGGATCATTATCAATTAAAGACAAGCTATTGATATCTGATGGCTGAGGTAACTCTCCATCACTCTCTATCAAATCTGCAACAGTTATCCCTAGCCACTCCGACCCCATAGCCAAAGCCTCAGAAATCCCCTCTCCTTGTGTAGCTGAGTATTCAAAATCTGGGAAATGGACAAAATAAGTCGCTTCTGTTCCGTCTGTGTCGTCATAATAAAATAAAGCTGGATACGTAACTAACATTTCACTACCTCCATATCAAAAAGCAGGGACTGAATTTTACAACCCAGCTTGCTTTCCTATCCCTCTTTCAGTGTACTTATTCAGCTCACCATGAAGGATTGTGATAGGTCTTTCCCCTTGCTTCTCCATTTTAATATGGGAGCCTTTACCGCCTCTAGTCTTTATCCAACCATGGGCCGTAAGGAGTTTAACCATCTCTTTTTGTGTCATAGGTATAGCGCTTTTACCTCCTGACAACACCATTATAACACGTGTTACACGTATTGTAAAGGAGTGATACTTATTATTCTATTATACATAAAAGCCCCTAGATGTGGTTCTAAGGGAAACCAATTTATTCAGACCTATTTTTCTAATGAGTAGTAAAAACTGCTTCTTTATCGAGCAATTCATCATCTGTATAGTCAATTGTAAAAGTATCTCGATCTAAGACAAATTGAGGCGGAGTTGAATGAATCATAGGACCACTGCGTACTCTATATTTTTTATCTCCAATTTTTACAAACTGATACTCTTCGAAAATCTCTTCAAACCACGTCAACGTCGCCTTACCGTACTCAAGTACAGCCTGCGGCTAGTTTCCTAGTTTGCTCTTTGATTTTCATTGAGTATGATTAACTCTCAAGTCTTCGAAATCAGGATTTTCAACAGTTATTACAAGGAGGCGATTTACTACTTCAAAAACATCAATTATTCTATTTTTCATATTTTTTCAACCCATTATTAGAATGAACTTCTTGGTAAGCAAAATCAAGTTTAGATTTAATGTTTTCGTACAAATCTAAAATCTCTTTTGGAGTATCTTCCCGGAAGAAAAGTTTTCTTTTCCCTGAAATAACTTGATCACTAAGAATCCAATGACGAATTTGTTTTGTAAAAATCAAAATTTCCTGACTTGGTAGTTCCATCATTTCCATTGCTTATCACCTCTCTTTTCATTATAGTTCATACAATGACATTCAGCAATATTATTTCTCAAGTCAGCACTTCCACTTCTTTAGGCTCAACTATCCTATTTTGAGCTTTAAGGAAAATCAAATTTCTCATTCTGATACCTCTCCTCATTAAATTAAATAGTCAAAAAGATTCTATCTCACTCCCTGATTATTACAAAACCATTGAAATATCACAACTAATAGGCTAGAATGGACATAGTAAGATATAGTAGATGAGTCATTCTACTCAAATCCACGCTAGAAAGGACTGCTATGCCAGACAATCTCGCGCTTCGCATGCGCCCTAAAACCATCGACCAGGTCATCGGTCAGGAGCATCTGGTCGGACCTGGAAAAATCATCCGCCGCATGGTGGAAGCCAACCGCCTGTCCTCCATGATTCTATACGGCCCTCCGGGAATCGGCAAAACCAGTATTGCCTCTGCCATCGCTGGAACGACCAAGTATGCCTTTCGAACTTTCAATGCGACAGTTGATAGTAAAAAGCGACTGCAAGAAATCGCTGAAGAAGCTAAATTTTCTGGTGGTCTCGTCCTATTGCTAGACGAAATTCATCGACTAGATAAGACCAAGCAAGACTTCCTCTTGCCTCTCTTGGAAAGTGGACTGGTCATCATGATTGGGGCTACGACTGAAAATCCTTTCTTTTCTGTCACTCCTGCCATTCGCAGTCGCGTTCAAATTTTTGAGTTGGAACCTCTGTCTAACCAAGACGTCAAAGAGGCCCTGCAAATAGCTCTAAGTAACCCTGAGCGTGGTTTTGATTTTCCAGTAGAACTAGATGAGGATGCGCTGGATTTCATCGCAACCTCTACAAACGGAGACCTTCGCTCTGCCTTCAACTCACTGGACTTGGCTGTTCTCTCTACCCCTGAGAATGACGAGGGCATTCGCCACATCACCTTAGACATCATGGAAAATAGTCTTCAGAGAAGCTACATCACTATGGACAAGGATGGAGACGGTCACTATGATGTTCTATCTGCCCTGCAAAAGTCTATCCGTGGCTCGGATGTGGATGCTAGTCTCCACTATGCTGCCCGCTTGATTGAGGCTGGTGATTTGCCAAGTCTCGCTCGACGCTTGACCGTTATCGCCTATGAAGATATCGGTTTGGCCAACCCTGAAGCCCAGATTCATACCGTGACTGCTCTGGATGCTGCACAAAGGATTGGATTCCCAGAAGCCCGCATTCTCATTGCCAATGTCGTGATTGATTTGGCCCTTTCTCCAAAATCCAACTCAGCCTATGTAGCTATGGATAAGGCACTTGCTGACCTCAAAACATCAGGGCACTTGCCTATTCCGCGACACCTGCGTGATGGGCACTACAGTGGAAGCAAGGAACTTGGCAATGCCCAAGACTATCTCTATCCACACAACTATCCTGGAAATTGGGTCAAGCAAGACTATCTGCCAGAAAAAATTCGTAATCATCACTATTTCCAAGCAGAAGATACTGGTAAATATGAACGGGCCTTGGCTCAAAGAAAGGAAGCTATCGACCGTTTGCGAAAAATCTGAAATCCTTTTCAAAAAATTGCACTTTCCTCTTGATTTTTTTTGAAAAAGTGGTATCATATAAGTATAGAAACGCTGTGGTGTACGACTTCACACTTAAGTGTTGACCGACTATTTTTTGTATTATTAGGGAAACAAAAGTCTTCTAACAGCATGTAGGCCGTCTCACACGGAAACAGCTTCAGTTAGAGCGAGTTGCCCACCTGCTTAATTGCGCGGGTTCAATACAAACCGTGAAGTTTCGGCACCAATACAGCTTTTTTCTTTGCCTCCTTAGCTCAGCTGGCAGAGCAGCGGACTCTTAATCCGTGGGTCACAGGTTCGATCCCTGTAGGGGGCATCTACATACAACAGGAAAAGCCTTGGAACCAAGGTTTTTTTTGCTTAAATAAAATTTTTTTCAAATTCTT
Organism: Streptococcus sp. 4155; assembly: GCF_013276695.1. Taxonomy (NCBI): domain Bacteria; kingdom Bacillati; phylum Bacillota; class Bacilli; order Lactobacillales; family Streptococcaceae; genus Streptococcus; species Streptococcus sp. 4155. Next base: position 4,861 of record NZ_VMLM01000110.1, on the reverse strand, counting down.
TAGAAAACTAGTTTAAATCATAATCCAACACCAATTTTACAAATACCATAAACTAAGCTTATATACCCAAAACACAAAAAGTCCTCTTTCCACTATTTTAGAAAGAGAACTTTTTCTTTAGGAGAAATAACTTTATTTTTAATCGATTCGTGATAGCTCAGCTGGCACTGTTAAGTAATAAGTTGCAGTCAAGCTTGCTTTGCCTTGATTAACAAAAATCTCGATGGAATTTTTATCTAAAATAACATCCAATTCTTTAGCTTCAATATCTACATACCGTCGGCTTGTATCCTGTTCTTCTTCACCTAGAATTTTTTGAACAAGATGGCTACGATCAATGTAAACTTGCTGCGCATTACTGACATAACCAAATTCAAGATAATCTGTATCATTTCCTAAGCGGTAATGACAATCTTTATCTATTTGGATTTGATATTGGCCTTTTTTAACAGGGAATTGTCTTAGTTTGCCATCTTCCAATCTTAGAATTCTAGGTAAAGTCATGGCACATGCCCATTTGTGTTCTTGGTCATGGGTTGGAAGGGTACGCCCCCATGTCTGCATCCAAGCAATCAGGATACGACGATTTTGATCGTCCAACAATGTTTGAGGCGCATAGAAGTCTTGGCCATGATCAATTTCTTGAACTGATTCTGGGATAAAACGTTTTTCTCCCCAATCTACCTTACCCGTGAACAAAACCGATGAGTTGATGTTATGATATGAGTCTCCCTCACGCTGATAACGCATGGGTGACATAATAAGGCAATCTTTCCCCTCTAACTCGAAGTAATCTGGGCATTCCCACATGAAGCCTTGGTGTTCTACCCCTTTTAAAAAGATGGATTCGAACTGCCATTCTACTAGGTTATCGGACCCTAGTAGAACGATACAGCCCACATTATCCTTGTGTTTGGCAGCTACTACGGAGTAATAGCGTCCATCTTTTTCAAAGAGTTTTGGATCACGAAAATCAGCAGCAATCAACTCATCTGGCAAGTCTGCTCCAGTTGCAACTGGATTTTGTTCAATCTTTTCAAAGTGAATCCCGTCGTCTGAAAATGCTATATTTTGCACTTGACGAACACCTGTTTCTTCTTCGATATGCCCAGTATACATGAGCCAGAGGCGATCATCCTTGACAATGGCAGAACCTGAGAAACATCCATTGCGGTCATAATCTTGGTCAGGAGCAAGTGCCACCGGCAAGTGCTCCCAAGTCATCAAGTCCTTACTTTTAGCATGTCCCCAGTGCATAGGCCCCCAAACACTATCATAAGGATAGAATTGATAAAAGAGATGGTATTCTCCACGAAAATAGACAAATCCATTTGGATCATTGATCCAACCAATCTCAGCTGAAAAATGTTCTTCAGGCTTATATTGAGTATTTACGAGATGTTTATTTTCTGCTATAAAACGATTGGCTTTTTCTACTGTGTATTTCTTATCTCCCATAATCAACCTCTAGTTTTTGTTTGCTTGGTATTGGTCGTAGTATTTTTGTTTAATAGCGAGGTAATCTGAAAGTCCGTATTTTTCAAGTTCTTTCTTGTAATCATCCCACTCAGCATCAATATTGCCATTTACAATCCATTCAGCGCGCTTGCGGTAGATATAGTCATTCATATCTGCCTCGATGTGGGCAATCTTATCCAGATCTTCCTGTGTCATAAAGACTCTTGGATAGTTATTGTCATTGCTCATGTAAGGAACATAATATTCTTTGATAAGATCCAAACGCCATTTGGCATCATCTGGCATAGTTGTCACTTTACCATAGTATGAATCTAGGATAGCTAGTGGTCCTCCTACTTCAGTCTTTTGACGAAGTTCTGCTGGTGCAGTTCCGTTTAGTGGTAAGTGTTTGAGGCTGTTAGTTGCTTGGTCAAATTCAAAGATATTTTGTTGCTTGTCATCTCCGTAAGTTCCCCAGTTATTTTGCACAGATTGGAGTGGAGCGTATTGTGCATCAATCCATTTAGCTGTCAATTCTAGGTTTTTGTTTACACTGGTAATAACCATCTTGTCACGTGCAAATCCCATACCGTTTGTACGAGCTACGTGTTTTTGACCACTTGGTCCAGCAAGTACTGGTAAAACATCATAACTTTCGTTACTTCCAATAACATTATTCTTATCCCATGTAAAGTAAACACCAAATTTCTGATCATGACCTTTAGCAATGTAACTATTCCAATCATGTTCGAAAGCTTCTTTATCAATCAAGCCTTTTTCTTGCAATTGACGGATAAATTTGACACCTTCTTTATAGTTATCGTTATCTGCTGTGAAATCAACTTTGCCATCATTTCCTACTACTAAATGATCATCGTTATCCCCTATACCAAATGCAGCAAATAGGAATTTAAAATCTTCGTTTCCGTTACCACTAATAAATGAAAATGGAATTTCATCAGCCTCTCCATTTCCATTTGGATCCCCGTTTTTGAAAGCTTCTAGGACTTTAATCAAATCATCAGTAGTTTTTGGCATTTCAAGACCAAGTTTCTTAAGCCAATCTTTGTTAATCCAAGCCATATCGTTGACGCTTTGAATAGACTCTTTAGATTTGGCATGTATTTATCAATCAAATCTTCAACTGGAATAATAACACCTTTTTTAGCCCAGTTCATCAAGTCCACATCTGAAGCTCCGTCGTTGTGGATAGCATCTGGTAAATCACCACTAGAAATATCCAAGTTACGTTTTTCTGCAAAGTCGGATTGGTAGTTGGTCCAGTCAATATGAACGCCAGTTTCCTTCTCCAAACGTTGCAAAATTAACTTTTCATTTGGGTCTTTAGGAGATAACGGTGAACTGGCTGTCATAAACTTCAATGTTTTCTTTTCTTGAAGCGGGAATGTTACACCTTCCAACTTATAATCTGGACTTGAAGCTGTATTTTTTGAGCCACAGGCTGCAAGTACTGCTAAACTAGCTGTCAACAAAACTGCTGATTTTGAGAATGTTTTGAATTTCATGAGAAAACTCCTTTTATTTTTTCTTTTTTTATCCTTTAAGTGAACCAGCCATAATTCCTTTATCAAAGTATTTTTGGAAGAATGGATACATAACAATCAATGGCAAGCTGGAAATGACAATAGTTGCGTATTTAATCAATTCAGCTAAACGTTTCATTTCATTCATAGCCGCTTGTGCTCCAATCATGTCTTGACCTGGTTGGCTCTGAATGAGAATTTTACGAAGTACTAGTTGCAATGGTTCCAAGTTTGGATCCTTGATATAAATCATTGCATCAAAGTATGAGTTCCACTGGCCGACAAAAGCATAGAGGAAGAGAACAAACATAATTGGTTTTGCAAGAGGAAGCATGATTTTGAAGAAAATCTGCAAGTCATTCGCTCCATCAATGACCGCTGCTTCTACCAATTCTTCAGGCAATCCTTGGAAATAAGCCCTAGCAAGAATAATATTCCAAACATTGACAGCACCGGGAACGATGATAGCCCATGGAGTATTCAGCATTCCTAAATCTTTTACCAGCAAGTAAGTTGGGACTAAACCACCACCAAAGAACATGGTTACAATCAAGAAGTAGTTAATCCAACGACGTCCAACCAAGTCTTTCTTAGAAAGAGGATAAGCTGTAAACACAGATAGCAAGACTGTTAAAGCCGCAAAGCCAAAAGAGTATAGTAGAGAATTGATAAAACCTCTTAGAATAGATTGGTCACTGAATACACGCTGGTAACCTTCTACCGTCCAATCGGCTGGATTAAAGCTAATCCCTCTACTAACCAGAACTTTAGGATCCATAAAGGATGCTACGACGATATAAAGTAAAGGAAGTAAGGTTATCAAAACGATAAAGACAATAATGATTTTATTTAAGAGTAAGATACGTCTATCAAATTTTGTATCCATAATCGAATTTTTCATGCTTCCCTCCTTAAATTCCTTCACCATTATTCATGCGTTTAACGATTTGGTTAACTGCAACAAGCAATACTACGTTAATCACTGCATTAAACAAACCAACCGCTGTTGAGTAAGAATAGTCTCCTGATACAAGACCAACTTTATAGACATATGTAGAGATAATTTCAGAAGTTGGCAAGTTTAACGATGTCTGCATTAAGAATGCTTTCTCATATCCAACATTCATAATTCCACCTGCAGCTAAAACAAATTGGATAACCATAATAGGCTTAAGAGCTGGAATATCAATGTGCCAGATTCGTTGGAAGATATTGGCTCCATCCAGTCGGGCTGCTTCTACTAAGGCTGGATCTACATTTACCAATGTTGCCGTGTAGAGCGTTGAAGCCCAGCCCATTCCTTGCCAGATACCACTAAAGATGTATAAGGGTCTAAAGAAGTCTGGATTTGTCAAGAAGTCAGCCTTCATTCCAAACATAGAAAGAAAATTGTTAATTGGTCCTCCCACTGAAAAGAAGAGGAAAATCATACCAACGATAACAACGACTGAGATAAAGTTTGGTGCGTATAAAATGAGCTGAATTCGTTTTTTGACTTTTTCACTCAAGAGTTGATTGAGCATAATAGCAAGAATGATTGGTGGTAAAAAACCAAGCAATAAACCATAGATACTTAATTTTAAAGTATTGGCTAACAAGATACCAAAGTTGGGAGAGGATATGAATTTTGTAAACTCAGAAAAACCAATCCAATCACTCCCTAAAATTCCTTTTAAGGGATTATAATCTTTAAATGCGATTAAAACCCCATACATAGGGATGTATTTAAAGATAAAGGTTAAAACTAAACCAGGGACAGTCATCAATAACAAGAGTTTTTGTTTCTTGATTCTTTCCCAAAGAGAAACTTGCTTCGCTTTGCTATTCATAGCAACCTCCTTTTTTGAAACGTTTCATTT